>BQJT01000097.1 GCA_021604845.1 Cyclobacteriaceae bacterium | reverse complement strand
ACTACTTCGTGTTTTATAAAATCATGATAATATTTATGATTCTTTATCCTGTCAGCCGGAGCAATGGATTTATTGTACAAGCTGTAGGCATCAACACTGTCCGGGCAGTAGATCTTGACCTTTCCATCATTTATTAGATGTGCTACCGAATCGATCAGCTTGAAATCCTTGCTTTCGAAATAACGGCCTTTGGTAGTGGGAAAAATGATTACCGGATGACCGAAGTGGCCATAGACTATCATTTCAATGTCCATGCTAAGGGTAGGGGAATACCACTTCTTGTATTCTTCTTTCAATTAGGTGGGTTGTTGTGTTGTGGGTTAATGTACAAAAATTTTCGGATTACAGTAGAAATGCATGCTCCGGAGCTCAAGAAAATTGTCGGCTGCTACCCCATCTAACCCAAAGACAATTTTAGGTCGCTCCTGGAGCATGCCATTATCGTGGCCAACATAAATTTCGCTTGAATTCAACTGATGAGCTTGATTATAATAGCATAAGTAAGCCAGCCAGGAGATATGAAAGCATCCAAACCTTTAGCGGGAAAAATAACTGGTAGGGGGGCTATCCGGAGCGCAGGCAGGTAGCCTGTATGTTAGGGGAAGCAGGTGAATCTACATACTCCGTTGCTCTATCTAATCACCAGCATCTTATTTCCCAGATCAACGCTGCAAGCATATCGCTTTAAGAAATCCGAACCAATGATACCAGCAATACGTATTTTAGAAATCTTGTAAACATGGTCAACAACAGGTGTCAAGTCTTGAGCAGTATAAGATTGTTTGAAAGTAGATTGACCAAAGTCCAACAGGACGTTAATAGCTGCGCTGCGCTCAACCCGGGTACTGGGATTCACCCCGATTGTGCCGTTATGTTTGGTTTTCAATGGGAAGAGTTGAAAATTATAATATTTGGCTGATTTGCGATGCAATACCGTATAGCTGGCCCCTGTATCTAGCAGGAAATAGGCCCTTTTGCCGTTAATTTCCCCTCTGATCAGAAAGTGATTCTTAGCGGGTAGCATATCAATTTGTACCTCAATACTATCATTAAGACCTACTTTTTGAGTACCAATATAACTTGCGCGACAAGGTGCAGTGACCAAGAACATTACCAGAAATAAACAGGTGGCGAATCTTAATTTGCCCACAAATGACTGTATATTAAAAGTTATCTGTTTATGAAGTTTAGTGAATTTCAAGTTATCTCTTTTCATGATTGTACCTGGTTGTTTTACAGTCCTAATCTAGGAAAGAGGGGCTCGAAAGCATTTAACAGATGAAGCAAAGAATATCAATCTTGAAATAGCTACATATGGCACTCATCAATAAATATTAATTCTGGGTCATTTTCTTTTACATTATTTCATTCTTGCATTTGGAGGCCGTTAGGACCAAAAGAATTATGCACCAAATGATATTAAAAAATGGATATGAAAGAGGGCTATAAAAATGAGAAATTCAGGGAAACCAATCCCTGAATTTCTCTCAACTAAGCTGTTAACGTGTCAATAGGGTCCAAAGACCTTCCGGTTAACATTTATTCCTAAGAAATGCTATAAGAAGTAACATTAAACACCTATTGACAGTTGCAATATTTGAAATATGCGCCAGATCGGCTTTAAAAATTGCGTCAGAAATTGTTGATCAGGTTGCAAATACTGAATTACCTATTGGATTTAAGGTCAATGCTTAACCTCATGTTTAGATAATCTATGGTGAAACCATATTCTTTCATGATATCCAAGCCTAAGATGCCATTTACCGTTATTGAAGTGTGATTTTCAATTGTTCGTACCAGATGCTTTAAATCAGTGGCAAAAAAGGAAGAATTTATTTCATGATCTCCTAATGCAAGTTTCACCTGATTAACCCGGTATATTCCGCGTTGCTCTCCAGCAAAACCTTTTACATCTCTGGAAGCAGTTTTTTTGACCGTGAATTGAAATTTGTCAAGGTCCAACCGATTGATAATACTAATATCAGATCCTGAATCTAATACGAAAAACGCCTCTTTATCATTCAGTTGAACTTTTACAATAGGGACTTTTTCCAAACAAGCAATTTCGATGAAAAGGGGCTCCGCAGCAAATGACAGGGGTGAATCTTTGATAGTTCCGGCCTCAAAAGTAAGTATAGTCAAAAGGGTTAGTATGGCTGTTTGCATGATCCTGAATGTTTACAAAATGATGTAGTAAACATAGAACCCAACTGGTCAATAGACTTTCACAATGACGTCCAATTATATAAGAATTAGCTGCACAGACTGCTGGCTGGGAAATCAAAATGTTGATTATGTGTCGGAATTTATTAAACTCGTTTTCATACCCCCTTGATTCAGCTCCAGACGGGTAGGCGGCGACCAGCGCAGGATCTTATTACCAATATCCACACTGCATCCAAGTCTCTTGAGCAAATCGGTGCCTATGATTCCGGCGATGCTAACATTGGAGTTTTGATCTATTAACCTAGCCAATTTCGACAGGTCCTGGGCCAAAAATCCCATATGGACCATCTGTTCACACAATTCAATCCTGACACCAATGGCTATTTCAACTATAGACTGAGAACCCCCAAATCCAGTAGTTTGTTGACCTTTTCTTTCAAATACCTGTAGTCCGTATAGTTTGGCAAACTTACGGTGGAGCACAGTGATACTGGCCCCGGTATAGGAACAGTCAAACTCGTCTGCTGATCAATTAGCAAGATTTGTTATTTTGTGAAACTAAATCTGCTTAGTTTTATATGCAACTTGTTATTCGAATGCACACTCATCAGAATTAAATACCGTGAAAAAGGTCATGGGAGCAAGTACTACACTTGAGTTATCGTCGAAGTGGATGCTCATTCTGATATTAGTCCTTTCACAAACTATTTTACAGCGGAAGGCGTCAAATTGCGGAAAGAGGGGGAATTGACATCCGTTAGTTCCCATTATGGGGACATTTAGAAAAGCTGGAATCCTTGAATTATAGTAAAATTTACTCATTTCAAAATAGCTAGTGCTATAACTTAGTATTACCTCCACATCAGGAATGGTCATGCGGATAGTATCCCATGGTAAGTAGCCGATTTGAAACCCAATATTATCAAACGGATTGGCCAGGTGCTGAAACTCAATGGTCGCATGTGTAATGCTTCGATGGTCATTGGAGTTGATGGTAATAATAAAATTCAAACTATCCTCTTCGGTGACATCAGCATCTTTTTCAATGTCTATCAAGCGGCCTCCATCACGAGAGGGATTTCCATTAATATCTGTCCAATGATCAGTTACCGTAGGAAGGGGAGGTTCGAAGGTCCTAAAGATTCGTTCATCCTCTTCACAGCTAAAAAGGAGCTTGCAAATCATCAGCAAGCCGAAAAATTTTAATAAGTCAAAATATTTGATATGCAGTACCACTTGTTCAATACTTAATTGATATCCCAGAAAACCGGTTCGGTAAAATCATGATCATCAGGAGTATTGTTATTAAACCTGACCTCAGTTTCAGGAAGCTTCCAACGTGGTGGAAAGAAATTGCTTTGGAACTTGGGGTAACCGGTTCTTCTCACATCGTTGTAAGCTTCAATGCCATTACCAAATAAGCTCACGTACTTTTCAGTCATGATTATTTCCAATTTCTCTTCAACCGTAAGCGAATTATCAAATTCATCCAACAGGTTGTTTATATACGATTCTTTGGCACCCACTGGCATTGGGATATTACTGAAATATTCTACTCCCTCCATGGATGCTCTAATCGCTTGTTCCAGTAATAATTTTGGTTCTCCTGTAGTACCCAGGGTAAGTGAGGCCTCAGCTTGTACGAATAGAACCATTGAATAGGTGATGATTGGAAAAAAGCCTGCTCCGTTGGCAGCTTCAGGATCTACGTGCATAGCCTGACCATCATCAAATAATCCGCCTACAGGATAAATTCCATATACTGAGTTTACTGAACCATCTGAACTTGATATGAAAGTGTTTGATTGATTATAAAAATAATAAGGCATTCTTGGGTCGCTTTTAGCACCCATTAAAGTCCTGCCCAAAAAATCACCCATTTGAGGAAATTTAAAATTATAATTTGGCTCAAAGAGAGGATGTCTGTTATCTGGGCTAGCAGAAAATCCAAAATGAAACGTAAATCCTTCATCTATATTAGAAATGAGATTTTCACCAGCAATTAGATTGTTTATTTCGGATTTGGCCAAATCAGGATCAACCAAGCGTATCTGGTTGTACAACTTTAGTTTTAATGAATGGCCTGCTTTGATCCAAGCGTTGATATCACCACTGTAAATAAGATCGTCTTCATCAGGCGTTAATTGAGATTCTCCAGATAAATCATTTAGTCCGGAATCGATCATTTCAAACAGTTGCGTGTATATATTTTCACCCTCCTCATAATTAGGATTAAATATATTGCTGTCGTCTCCGTGCAAGGCCTCTGAAAAAGGAATAGTACCAAATAAATCAACCAGCACACTATAGATATAAGCGGTGAGTATTTTTGAAATGCCGGAATAATGATAGCTTCTAAGTCGTTCCTGCTGGTTTATCAGGTTGTGCAGATCAATCAGAGACCCTGAGTATAGCTGATCCCAAGCAAGGATAATGGTTGCATCTGGAAAGCTGCTACTCCAGCCTCCATGTAGAATATGTTGTACATAAGAGGCCGCACCAGGTTCGTAACTTTCAGCAAGCGCCGCTACAAAATTAACCTGGCCTCCAGTCAGCAATTTAGAAGCCTCAGGAGATGACGGATTATTCGGATCCTGGTTTACATTCAGAAAATCCGTACATCCATTAGTAATAAACAACATTGCCATTGAGATTAAGCGAAGCCAAATTCCATTGATATTCATTTTGGTCATCTTTAAAACGTCATATTTACTGACATCCCAAACCTTCTTGAGTTGGGTACATAAAACAGTTGTAAACTTTGTGCATTCCCTGAGCCTAATTCATTAGTTTCAGGATCAAGGCAACAAGGCATATTTGGGGTATAAACCCAAAGGTTTCTCCCAAAAAGGGAGATCCGAGCGCTACCCAGAAACAGGTTCTCCAAAAGGTGCTCCGGAAATTGGTAGTTCAGAGTAAGTTCCCTTAGTTTCAGGTAAGTAGCATCGAATACATTAAATTCAGCGAGGGCGCCATTGTTGGTTGTAAAGTTATAATAGGTAGTTGCATTAAGGTAGATATTATTGGGTACTTTAATGCCGTTTTCATCCAGTAAAGGCCGGTCAGCAGTTGAATAATTCTCAGGATCAGCCAGGAATCCAGGAATAACAAAATTTCCGTTCCTGTTTTGTTCTGTAATTTCCGTTACTCCAAAACCCCGCGCAATTCCCAATGCAGCAGCAAAAAGATCTCCTCCTTTTTTGAGATCAAATAAGAATCCAAGGGTCAATCCTTTGAAAGAAATTTCGCTTCCGGCTCCTAACAGAAAATCTGGGTTTGGATCTCCAATAATGTAAAAATCTTCTTCGGTTGCAGATTTAGGAACACCGGGGATTGCACCGGGGACATTAGTGGGATTCACCAGCAAATTTCCTTCTGAGTCTCTGGCAGCGGCGCCACCTACCAATACACCATAGGGATACCCGGGTACAGCGCTTGGTGCGGTGAACGCAAAAAGTATTGGCAATTGCCTTAAATCTTCATATAATGAAACCACTTTGCTAATATTCCTGCTGAAGTTAAAGTTCAGGTTCCAGGTCACTTTGCCAGGGGCCATTAGTGGTTTAACCTGCAGCGCTATTTCAATACCGCGATTATTTACTTTGCCAGCATTTACAAGTTTCGTTTTGAATCCTGAAGAGCCCACCACACTGGCATTGAAAATTTGGTCTTTGGCGGTTCTGTTATAGTATGTAAAATCAAAAAAGAAGCGATTGTTAAATAGTGCGGTTTCCATACCAACTTCCCATTCGCTGGTAAACTCAGGCTTCAACTGGGGGTTCCCGCTATTGTCATTGGTACTCTGTCCAGATTGATTTCTGAATGGAAAACCTGACCTAAAGAACGGTATGGTGGGGTTGGTATTGTAAACTGTGGTAAGTAGATGAGGAGAGGCGTCATTACCAACTCTTGCAACGGCCAATCGCAGCTTACTGTATTGCCACCAATCCGGACTCGAATCCAGGTTTTTGGTGAAAATCCAGCTAAGCGTTGCCGAGGGATAGAAAAAGCTATTGTTTTCCTTTGGCAGAGTTGAGGACCAGTCATTTCTTCCGGTAATGGTCAGAAATAAGAAGTCCCTGTAACTAAAACTGGCATCAAAAAATAATCCAATTAATCTTCTTTCGGTTTTTGGTAAAAAATTTTCATGTGGAATTATATTTTCAGTATGTAATATGTTTCTGGATCCTAGCTGCGCTATTCCATCTCCCCTAAGGCTTATTCTACTGGTTTTGATCCGGCTAATATTATTTCCAAGGATAATTTTAGCTTGAAGATTCTTACCCAGGGATTTGGCAAACGTGACCAGCAGATTGGATTCAATGGAACTGAAATCAAGGTCATCATTAAATATGGCCCCGTTGCGTGCGAAATTTGATCCCTGCGCAAATACTAATTCATTATTTTGGGAGTATTTGTCCAAACCAATTTTATAGCTCAAAGTGAGCCATTCAGATATGTCATATCCCAGATTTATATTTCCAAAAATGCGATTAAGCCCGAAGGTTGAGGGATTTTCGGTTATACTAAAAAACGGATTATCTTCTGAACATCGGCCATCGACGCAGGAAAAGTAATTTTGATCCTGATTGGGATCCCTGATGTTATTCTGGTCCAGATCAATATTGCGGGGAACAAGAAACAAATTGGAGGAAAAGCCAAATCGACCGGTAGTGGGACTTTGTTGGTTCGATTCTATATAAGAAACATTCCCGCCAATCCTCAACCCATTTTTGAGCTGTGCATCCCCTCCAATTCTTAGATTTAGCTTGTCTAATTTACTACCGGGAATGAAACTGTTATGTAGAAAGTGAGTGCCTGAAAACACAATGCTGGTATTTTCCCCACCGCCGGTTACATTAATGGAATTTTCAAAAATATGGCCTGTTTCAAAAAAATCATCTACGTTCCCTGGATAACTCCTATATGGTACTAGTTCTCTTTTATTATTTAAAACCGAATCGCGACTTTGAAATGATGGCCCAAAACTTCGAAAATCGGAAGCTCCATACAAACCATTTAAACCTTGCCCGTAGCTATTTTGATAGTCTAAGGTTCTGTTAATCTGCTCCAGGTAATACGATCCCGAATACGAAACTTCAAATCCTTCCCCGGCACCTGGTTCCCTTGATTTTGTGGTGATTACTACCACTCCATTGGCTGCCCTGGACCCATATAACGCGGCAGCTGCAGCCCCTCTCAGAATTGTGATGGATTCAATATCATTAGGGTCGATATCCTGGGCTCTGTTAGGGAATGGTGCAGGGTTGTTCCAATCATCATCAGTGATTCTAGTGCGAATGCTGCTGTTGTCAAACGGGATCCCATCCACTACAAATAACGGCTGGTTGTTTCCCTGAAATGAAGAATATCCTCTTATTACAATGTTGCTCGATGATCCGGGTACTCCGTTGGAACCTGTAACGAAAACTCCCGGCACTTTACCGGCCAAAGCGCGAACCATGTCCGATTCTGCTTTATGGGCAACTTCTTTGCCCTGTAACGCTGTTGCAGCATATCCAATGGTCTGGTTTTCTTTTTCGATTCCGATTGCCGTAATCATTACATCGGACAATTGCCTTATATCAGGATGTAGTTGAATGTTAAAGATTATTTTTTGCCCGATGGGTATTTCCTGAGTTCGATAGCCAACGTAACTAAATACTAAGGAATCGTAACCAGGGGGTACTGAAAGCATGAAATTTCCGTCAATATCGGTAGTCGTTCCAACCCCTGTACCTTTAGTTATTATATTTACCCCGGGGAGCGGTAATTGAGAATTACTATCCTTAATAGTCCCGGATATTGAATTGGATTGGGCATGGCCAAATAGTATTGACAATATAGCAACCGTCAACAGAAAAGTTGATTTGGAGTTTATGCTGGACCGTTTTGAACCGTTGAAATTGATCACCGGCACGTTTGCTTGTTGTAATAATTTATGTATCAAATTGCAACTGGCCAATCACATAATCATCTGATTGGATTGCTTTTCTCAAATTCCTTTGGTGCCACCCCAAACTGCTTTTTAAAGCACACGGTAAAGTAAGAAGGACTAGAAAACCCCGACTCATAGGCAACCTGAGTCATATTACCGAAGTTCTTTTCAATCAGTTGACGGGCATAGTTTAACCGGTATGATCGGATAAAATCACTGGTAGTCTGACCGGTAAGGGCTACCAACTTCCGATGCATTTGCGAGCGGCTCATGCCCATTTCACGGGCAAAATCTTCGGCCCCAAATTCAGTGTTAGTACGATGTTTCTCTACAATTTCCATCACTTTTTCCAGGAACTGCTCATCTAGTGAGGTAATGGCAATATCTTTGGGCTTAAGGGAGATATCCTTGCTATAACGCTCACTGAGTTTCTGGCGTATTTCGATCAGATTCTTCACTCTGACCTTCAGTTCATCGGGGCTAAATGGTTTGGTCAGGTAATCATCCGCTCCTGTTTCTAGCCCTTCCATTTTGGCTTTTTCTCCTGCCTTGGCGGTAAGCAAAACTACCGGAATATGGCTGGTCCTTTGGTCATTTTTTAATCTTTCGCACAACTCCTGACCGTCCATTTTAGGCATCATCACATCACTGATCACCAGGTCTGGGATATCTTGCAAAGCGCTTTCCCAACCTTTTATACCATTTTGGGCTTCCTTCAACCGAAAATCCTCAGCAATGGCCGCCCTGACATACATGCGCATGTCCTGGTTATCATCAATAATTAGAACCAACGGACGTGAGTCAGCATCGTCCTCACCATTGGTAAATAAGTCCAAACTCTCGGGTAGTGTTTCAATGGCAGTAGTTTCCACTGGCTGATATCCTGCCCGTACTACAATTTGACTTTCATTAAGATGATCCCTACCTAAGGGTAGATCAACACTGAACAGGGCGCCTTGATCTGGGGTACTGGCCACTTCAATGGAACCGTGGTGCAATTCCACCAGCTCTTTAGTGAGGGCTAACCCGATACCGCTACCTTCTTGAATTCTGGTGTGCGAAGGGTCTGCCTGGAAGAAGCGGTCAAAGATGTGCGGTAGTTTTTCTGCAGAAATTCCCATCCCCGTATCTTCTACTTGGATCCGTACCACCCCAGATCCATGGTCTATCGCAGTATTGTCAACTTTATGATGGATTTTTAAAAGTACGGACCCTTCTTCAGTGAACTTAAAGGCATTGCTAAGTAGGTTGATGATAATTTTTTCAAGTTTATCCGGATCGTAATAGACCATCAGGCGCTCCAAATCACTTTCAAGAATGTATTTAAGGCCACGGCTTTGTGCGGTGGATTCAAAGGCGGCAAAAATTGTTCGAATGAAAACTACCAGATCCCCCTTGGAAGCTCGTAGTGTCATCTTACCGGCTTCTATCTTACTGAAGTCCAGTAATTGGTTGATTAGATGCAGCAGCCGTTTGCTGTTTCGGATCATCACATTGATCACCGCATCGACATCCCCTTTAAAAGTACCTTGTTTCATTTGCTTCAGGGGTCCCAGGATGAGCGTTAAAGGCGTGCGGAATTCATGCGAAACGTTGGCGAAGAACTGGGTTTTCATGGAGTCCATTTCTTTAACTTTTTCCAGCTCCATCTGCTCAAGTTGTAAGTCACCCTTCAGTCGTTCACGAATGACAAAGAAACGGAAGATGCTAAATGTGATTCCCAGGAATGCCATGGCATATAGGGAGTAAGCCCACCAGGTGCGCCACATGGGAGGAGTTATGGCGATTTGAATGAAAGTTCCCTCTTGGTTCCATACACCATCATTATTAGAGCCTTTCACTATGAAGGTATAATTTCCTTCCCAGAGGTTGGTATAGATGGCGGTGCGGTTGGTACTGGGAGGGCTCCATTCTTGGTCAAAGCCCTCCAGTTTATATGAGTACTGGTTTTTTGGTGTGTTGGTGAAATTTATGGCGGCAAACTTAAAACCGAAGTTTTGCCCATAGGGAAGGGAGATTTTTTGTGTATGATTGATGACCTTGGTCAAAACGGGTTTGCCGTCAAGACTGTCGGTTAATGAAACGGACCGATTTCCAAGCTGAAAATCAGTAATCACTACCGGAGGAATGAAGGAGTTTTCTTTTAGACTGTCCGGAGAAAATACTATAAACCCATTGTTGCCCGGTATGGCTAATAATCCATTTATAAAATGAGCACCTAAAGCAAATCCCTGGGTCATCACCCCATCTCCTTCATTATATAATGTGTAATTACCTCTAGTTGGATCGTATTTGATGAGGTTATTCTCTAGAACACCCCATAAATATCCGTTCTTATCCTCAAACCCCAGCGCAACGCTACTCCCAATTAATTCCGACGCAATATCAAACCTCTTAAATTCAATTGAATCCGTTTCCGAGAGCCTCGATCTGCTAAGATCGGCTTTGAACAATCCAGTTAATGTGCCTACCCACAAATTTCCCTGGCTATCATGGAACACATTCCATATTTGCCCAATTTCAAGGAATTTGTCAAAATCATCACGTTCTGGTATATACCGGAACAGTCCATTACCTGTGGAAAACCACACCTTATTAAATCGATCCACATCTATGCGACCTACTTGGCCGTGGACATACCGCCTACTATTGCTTGAAATAGGATCGATATGTTCATAGGAGAGAATTTCTCTATCAAATCCTACACCATCGTCAAGTTTAAGTTTGTTGAGCCCATCGCCCAGGCAACCCACCCATAGATTGCTTTCGGAGTCCTCCTGAATGCTTCCGATACGTCTCCAACTCCATTGTAATCCGTGATCTATGAACTTATCCTTATAATTCTTCCATTCGCCTGTTTCTGGATTTAGTTTATATAGCCCCGAGCTCCAACTGCCTATCCAAAGTATACCAAAACGATCCTGAAATATGGAGTAAATGGCATAGGGCCATCCAAACGCTCCTGGCTTATCAGGATCATACAGAAACTGCTGGCTTTCACCCGTTAAGCGATTAAACTTGATAAGACCGTTGTTCAGGGTTCCAATCCATATAATATTTGAGTCGTTTGCATCAATCTGTGTAGTATTTACCACTAGGTCAGTGGTTTGTTCAAGCTCAGGCAAATAGTTTACATAATGTTTGATATGTTTCTTACTATCGTATTTTTCAACATAATTGGCGGACCCGCTCATGCCGCTATGGCTGGCCCAAAGTATACCACTTCGATCCACCATAAGTTGTTGCACGGATCCATCATTTAGCGAATGGGGATCATTAATACGGGGGGCATCCAGTTTAATAATCCTGGAACTGACGTCTAATATTGCCAATCCTCCACCGCCATCTTGGTTCTTATTAGTAGCATCGAATGTTCCTAAAAATAGACGACCCATTCTATCCCCGGTAATCACGTTTATATTTGGCACCCGAATTTGGTTACTAGGTTGAAAGGGAACAAATTTTTCAGACTTAGGCTCAAATATTTGAAGCGAGGGATCACTGGTCCAAATCCGGTCTTGGTAGTCTCTGTAAAAGCGACTATGGTAAGAAGGCCTATAATCCATTAGTTTCCAACTTCCGGATTCAGGGGTAAATTCGATAAAGCCAGCAAAAGTAAGCAGCCAGAATACCCCAGGCTTAAATTCAAAGATTTCATTAATACTGTTTACATACCTATCGACGGAGTCGGTCTCATGATAAAAGTTTATGAAGCTATTATTATCCCTGTCATATAAATGCAGCCCACCACGTCTTGTACCAATCCATAGTCGATTTTCACTGTCCTCCAGCATTGACGATATTTCTGAACTCTTAAGCAAGGTAGAATCGTTAGCATTATCACTGTAAAAATGAAAGTGTTCAGTTATAGGGTCAAACTTATAAAGTCCGTTTTGAAAAGAGTTCATCCATAGATAACCCTCAAAGTCTTCAAGTAAAATAAAAGTCTTTCCGGTTTGTAGGCTTAGTGAATCATACGGGTTTATGCCAAACTCCTTAAATTCATATCCGTCAAACCGTAGCAGGCCAGCATCGGTTCCGAACCAAATGAAACCTTTACTGTCCTGCAGCATACAAAGGGCTCTGGCGCTGTTAGGTAATTGCAGATGATCAAACTGCAGTTGTGACTGTCCTAGTAAAATACAGGAGTGGAAAAGAAGGCAAAGCTGTAACAGTTGTCTCATGGCCTAACCATATTGGTTTGCGCATCAAACGGCTCAGTTGAGAATCTGGCTTTTGATTAATACAGCATTTCTTAGGGATAAATAAGATAGCTAAATTTTCACCGGTTTACAAGAACAATAACTATCAGCCTTCTATCACTTATTACTTATCACTCCTCAGAATTTGCCCTGGCAAATTCACTTGGCAATACCCCAAACTGCTTTTTAAAGCACTCAGTAAAATAGGAGGGGTTCTTGAATCCGCATTCGTAGGCTATCTGTGCGATATTGTCATAATCCTGTTCCAATAAGGTTCGTGCAAATTTTAGTCGATAGATACGTATGTATTCGGTTGCAGTATGACCGGTTAGCGCTTTGAGTTTGCGATGTAGTTGTGACCGGCTCATGCCGATTTCCCTGGCAAATTCTTCCACAGAATAATTTGAATCTGCCCGGTGGATTTCCAGGATCTCAACCACCTTCTGCATAAATCGTTGGTCTAAAGAACTTACCTGACCAACTCTGGCTTGATGGACAGTTCATTATTGAACTTTTCGGTCAACTTTTTTCGAATGTTAATCAGGTTTGGATCCTGACCTTTAATTCAAGGGGACTACCACTGACATGAAGAAAAGGAACGGGTCGGGATGCAGGTAATAGAGGGCGCTATGTTCGGATTTGATGTTCTGATATAAGCTAAAATTCTTAAATTCAATAAATCAAATCAGCACATGCCCTTACTTAGCAATTTCATAAACGGATCATGGCAAAAAAGCCTGGAGCACAATCGGGTTCCGGTGGTAAATCCAGCGAATCTTGAAACCCTGGCTGAGGTTGCCTGTGGTCAGGAAACAACTGTTGACGTTGATAACGCGGTTAAGGCGGCCTCAGCAGCTTTGAATGACTGGAGCAATACACCTGTAATGGAAAGGGTAAAGCCGCTATATCAGCTCAGATCACTACTTGAAGAACACAAAAATGCTTTAGCAGAGACCATTACCCTGGAATGCGGTAAGACGTTGTCAGAGTCCCTGGGTGAAATGACCAGGGCTATCGAAAACGTGGAAATGGCCTGTGCTACCCCGGCTCTTATACAAAGTGAGTTTTCGGAGGACATCGCCAGCGGTATTGATGAGTTCATGATTCGACAACCTTTGGGTGTTGCAGCCTGCATTAGTCCCTTTAATTTCCCTGGAATGATTCCTTTCTGGTTTTTTCCCTATGCGCTGGCTTGTGGAAATACCTACATTATCAAGCCTTCGGAAAAAGTGCCAATGACCATGAACAAGCTCTTCTCTTTAATTGAGCAGTTGGATCTGCCCAAGGGAGTAATTAACTTGGTTCATGGTAGCAAAGAGTCAACTAATGCTTTGCTTACTCACCCTGAAGTAAAGGCCATTAGTTTTGTTGGATCCAGTGAGGTGGCTAAATACGTTTATGCCACTGCCGCTGCCCACGGCAAACGAGTCCAGGCTCAGGGAGGTGCAAAAAACCCCATAGTGGTACTTCCTGACGCAGATATGGAAATGACTACTAAGATCGTGGTGGATAGTGTCTATGGCTGTGCCGGACAAAGATGTCTGGCAGCATCTACCATAATTACAGTAGGAGGTGCATCCAAAGGTTTCCGCGAGGCTATTGCCGACAGCGCTGCCAGCCGGGTAACAGGCTTCGGCCTGGACCAGGGGGTGGAAATGGGCCCGGTAATTACCCCTGAAAGCAAGCAAAGAATTGAAAACCTTATTCAACAAGGTATTAATGAAGGGGCTAAGCCATTGATCGATGGTCGTAGCCCCAGAGTTGCAGGTTATGAAAAAGGAAACTTTATCGCGCCAACTATTTTAGAGAATATACCCCGGGGGAGTGAACTCAATACCACAGAAATTTTCGGTCCTGTGATGAATCTGATGCACATTAAATCCGTAGATGAAGCCATCAACTTCATAAATTCAGGCCGCTATGGCAATATGGCCTGTCTGTTTACTTCCAGCGGCTCCAGCGCCAGAAAATTTAGAAAAGAGGTAAAAGCCGGGAATATCGGTATCAATATTGGAGTAGCCGCACCAATGGCTCAGTTTCCCTTCAGTGGATGGAAGGATAGTTTCTACGGTGATCTTCACGGCCAAGGGCGTCATGCAATTGAATTTTTTACTCAAACAAAAGTGGTAGTAGAGCGATGGCCTAAAGACTGGAGTAGGAAGTTTTAGACCAGTTCCGTTTAGAGATCAACTCACTCCTATAAAATTACGCTTCACGTAATACAACCGACGGTTGGTCGAAAAATCAAAACTGAAAGGCATTAGGTCTGGTATATCATAGTACTTCCTATAACCAAAACCTGAAGTCATGAAACTAGTCCAAAGCTATTCTATCGCCATTCTCGCCAGCCTAATCCTGATCAATTCAGGGTGTTCATCCAATGATGATGAAGTACTACCAGGATTCGACAACAGTAGTCCGGTGCTGGATGCAGGAGCTATGATACCCATGAGAACCAAAGTCGCAATTATTACCAGCGGTACTTATCTATTGCCCCCGGAGGCAGGATTGCTAACCACCCGCTGTTACGGTAGCGTAAGTGTTACCTTGCAACAACCCAACCAAAGCCCTCAGGTCAACAGCTGCAATAGCGCTACGGGTAGTTCTAGTCAGACCAACAACGTTTCCGGTTTGACCGATGTGAATTTCAATGTGGCCGCAGGATCCCGCGCAGAGGTGACTTTGAACTAAATTTTAATTAAACTAGCATAAGCAGAAGGTTGTTTATAGTACTCTTTGGTTAAAAGGATTTTTAAGGATAGCGATGATCACCAACCTTAGAAGCAAGAAGGTTTACCGAACTCTGGGCAATATATTGTTTCTGGTGATTTACAGCTATCTGGCGGATCTCCTGGCTTATACATTTTACCAGTCCAAGTTTATTTGGTCCTTCAGTCCCCGGCACTATCTGGAGACTATTGTTTCCGTTTTACTAATGATTGAACTGTTTGGATTGGTAGGAAGATTTATAGACCAAAGATTTACCTGGGCTGAAAAAACCGGTTTGCGGTTTATACTGTTATCGGTGCTGGCCTTGTTGTTTTCGGCAATTATAACACCACTAGTCAGTATCCTATTTTCTTTATTTGTTGACAACACAGCCACCATTGGTTCAGAAATCACTTTCCAGATCACCAATAATTGGGGACTGTGTTTCATAATACTTGCTTTCGATCTGATTATGTCGCTATTCAAAAAATGGAGAGCCTCCATATTGGAGGTGGAGCGATTTAAAAAAGAAAGCATCGAATTCCGTTTTGAAACCTTGAAAAACCAGGTCAATCCTCATTTTCTATTTAACAGTTTGAATACACTGTCCTCATTAATGCATATAGACCTGGAAGCAGCGGACAAATACTTGCGGCAGCTCGCCAAGGTATACCGGTATATATTAGAAAACAGGGACAAGGAAGTAATAAGTTTGAATACTGAGCTTAGTATCCTCCAGTCGTATATCTACCTGGTACAGATGAGGTTCAAAGACAAATTGAATATTTGCATCGATATTGAAGAGGATAAGAAATCATCCGGGATTCCTCCCATGACCTTACAAATGCTTATTGAGAATGCCATTAAACACAATGAAGTATCTAAGAAGCATCCGCTTAACATTGATATTTTCACAAAGCATGGTGACTATTTGGTGATCAGGAATAAGGTAAAACTCAAAAGCAGCAAGGAGTTTTCCACCAAGGTGGGATTGGATAATATCATTAGTCGATACCGATATTTGTCTGATAAGGAGGTAATTGTGGATGATTCCCAGCATGTTTTTGTGGTAAGCCTGCCTTTGCTAGCCCCTGAAGAAATTGGTGACACAGCATTGAATCATGAAAGTACTAATCGTTGAAGACGAGCATTTCGCCGAGCAGGAGTTAAAACGGCTACTAAGGAAATGTCCTATAAACATTCAGGTCGAGGCCAGCTTGGACACTATCGATAGCTGTGTCCAATGGTTGCAACAAAATGAAAAACCTGATCTGATATTTATGGATATTCAGCTTTCGGACGGGCTTAGTTTTGAAATTTTTAACCAGGTAGAAGTTACCTCCCCGGTAATTTTCACCACCGCATACGACGAATACGCTATTCAGGCTTTTAAGGTTAACAGTATCGATTATTTACTTAAACCGGTGGAGCAGGCGGACCTGAACCTTGCCTTGGAAAAGTACCAACGGATGAAGGTCCAATTTCAGGAAACCAGCATTTTTATCACCGCGGATCAAATTGCCGGTCTATTGAACTTTGGAAAAGCAAAGTACAAGGACCGGTTCGTTTCAAAAATCGGGGACTATCTTAATTATATACTTATCAAGGACGTAGCTTACTTTTACGCTGAGGACAAGACAGTATACCTGGTAGATGTACATAATCAGAAACACATCATTGATTACTCTCTTGACCGGTTGGAGCCGCAGTTGGATCCAGAAATTTTTTTCCGCTTAAACCGCAGCTTTATTACCAAATTGAATGCCATTGAAAATGTGGCTAAATATTTTAATGGTCGATTAAAAATAAAGCTAACGCACACTGATGATGACAATATTATGGTTAGCCGGGACAGGGCTGCCAAATTCAAAAACTGGTTGGCAGGGGAGAATTGAAGGATAAAACCAGTTTTTTTAATTAAATTTAGTTCTATATCAAGTCCCCAATAATTAAAAAATGGGTTCTAACGGAAAATCCCGCAGGCCAATAACGTTGGCCATTCTGCCCTTTGAAAATCTCAGCAGGGGGAATGATTTGGAGATCATTTGCCAGTCTTTTTCAATTGACCTTACCACCGAGCTTTCCCGCTTTAAACAATTCCAGATAGTAGCGCCCGATTCCGTTTACCAGCTTAAAATGGACGATGGCGAAGACAACAAATCACCGGGACTGGATATTGATTACCATATAAAAGGATCATTCCGTGCGGATAAGGATTTGGTAAGAATTAATGCACAATTGATTGCTACCAGCAACCATCATGTCGCATGGGCAGATCGGTTTGAAGGCCACCAGGAAGAGATCTTTGATATGCAGGACAACTTGCTGAAGCAGGTAGTTTCTAATCTGCAGCAACAATTGAACTACGATTTACTTTCACAGATCAAAGAAAAGCCAAAGCTAAAGTTAAAGGCGTACGAATGTTGGCTGTATGGTATGAATGAGGTTAAAAAGGGTTCGGTGCAAAATGATATGAAGGCCAGGGAGTACTTCCAACAAGCTATCGAAGAAGAGCCCC
This sequence comes from Cyclobacteriaceae bacterium, assembly GCA_021604845.1. Classification (GTDB taxonomy): domain Bacteria; phylum Bacteroidota; class Bacteroidia; order Cytophagales; family Cyclobacteriaceae; genus SZUA-3. Next base: position 201 of record BQJT01000097.1, on the reverse strand, counting down.
ACTTCTCACTGGCCTATTCAGGCATGTCACTTACCTATTTCAATGAATGGAGTTGTCAGATGTGGGATCGGTGGGAAATTAGCCAAAGTGAGGCTTTTGAATGGGCCAATAAGGCAATCGAGCTGGATGAACAAAATTATGTAGCGGCACTGGTATTGGGACGGGTGTTAATGTATGAGGGTTCCTACGAAACGGCAGAAC
>BQJT01000096.1 GCA_021604845.1 Cyclobacteriaceae bacterium | reverse complement strand
TATCCCGGTCATAGGCTATACCGGCTCGGCACTGGCATCCGTGGCCTGTTATGGCACCATGTCTGCTGTCTGTTGGTTGTGGGGAAGGAAATACTTGCCAATCCCCTACCCATGGACCAGGATCATAACCCACTTATTGGTTGGAGTTGGCTTAATCCTGATAATCGAAAAGAACAGGCCTGATAATGATACCGTTAACCTGGTCATCAATGTCGTAGTACCTATTCTTTACATTGTACTGGTTGCAGTGCTTGAAAAGAAAAAATTGGACATAAAAATCATATAATTTTCATATTTTTGTATGTATTGCATTAAAGTATCCGTTTAATGGCAAACCAGCTTTAGGTCCATTGAACAAAACTATAACAAAAAAGAACCTGAACCTCTGGCATATTTGTACCGGTTGTCTTCAACTTTTTGTTGAGGAATTTTGTTAAATTCCTCAGTTAGCTCAATGAATGATTTGACAAACTGACAGTAGTAAGTAGAAAAAATTTAACAGGATGGGTCGATATTATTTGATGATACTACTTCTGGTTTTAGCTGGCCAGTTGGTTCGTTTGCCTGTCGATGCCCAGGGCAAGAAGAAAAGAGACAAAGACGAGCAAACCAAATCCAGCCAACGGAATCAACTCCAGGCTGAAGTAATTTTTCTTGAAGGCCAAAAATACTTTATGATTGAGGACTACAGCAAAGCCCTCATTTTCTTTCAAAAATCCCTGGAATTAAACCCCGAGAACGCCGCCTGTCATTACAAAGTAGCTGAAATACTTATTCTAAACGAACAGTATGATGAAGCGCTGACGTATGCTTCACAGGCCCTTCAGCTGGATACCAGCAACAAATACTTCTACCTGCAGAATGCTGAAATTTATTCGAAGCAATCAAATTTCGCCGCTGCGGCGGAGGTCTACGAGACCATGCTGACTACCATCCCTGAAACAGACTCTCATTTATTTGATTTAGCAGCATTATACGTTTATGGAAATAACCTGGATGCTGCTATTACTACCTATGACAAAATTGAAGAAAGATTTGGACTGAGTGAAACGGTAGTTTTTTCAAAGCAACGAATCTACCTCAAACAAAACCGGCTGGAGGAAGCTATAAGCGAGATCAGGGAAATGATCGAACAATTTCCAGGAGAACCGGCCTATGTATTCAATCTATCGGAACTTTATCTCTCAAACAACCGCGGGGACGAGGCTGTGCCCTATCTGGAAGCGTACCTGGCTGAATACCCACAAGATGCACGGGCCCGGCTATTGCTTGCCGAAGTATTTAAAAAGAGGGGTGATTTAAACCTGGCAATCGAGCAATTGATCGAAGCCTTTAACAATCCTGAGTTAGAACTAACTCCCAAGTTGAATGTACTGGTTGAGTATATGAAACAGTTGCCGGATCCTGAGGTGGAGGAAAATGCAGTTAGGCTGGCTGAAAGCATTATGGAAGCTCATCCATATGACGCTAATGCACAGGCAATAAACGGCGACCTGTATTTGAATCTGGCTAATCACAATCACAAGGAAGAGTATAAAAAGAAGGCACTGGGTTATTATCAAGAAGCCCTGGTATTGGATAATAGCAACTACAACATCTGGCAAAATGTACTTCAGATAGAAGCGGAGCTTTCACAGATAGATAGCTTAGCAAAGCACGCTGATCAGGCAATTGAAGTTTTTCCAAACCAACCAGCGCTGTACTACTATAGTGGTTTTGCTCACCTATCCAATGACGACTTCGACACCGCGGTTGAGATTCTTGAACATGGAATTAAGCTCTCCAGCAGCGATCCCGCCATGCAGGTAGTGTTTTATTCTTTATTGGGAGACACGTACAACGAATTGAAACAATATCAGGAATCTGAAGATGCTTACGAAGCAGTACTTCAGGTAGATCCTAATAACGACCATGTGTTAAATAATTATAGCTATTTTTTATCCCTGCGAAAAGAGAAGTTGGATAAGGCTAAGCGCATGTCAAACAAACTGGTAAAAAACAACCCCGACAACCCTACTTTTCTGGACACACATGCATGGGTGTTATATATGCTTGGTGATTATAAGGAAGCCAAGAAATTTTTAGAGCTGGCACTTGAGAAGGATGCCAGTGGTACGATCATCGAGCATTATGGTGATGTACTTTTTAAATTGGGTGATATTGAGAATGCCGTCAAACAATGGAACAGAGCTAAAGGAATGGACGACACCTCAGACATGATCGACAAGAAAATTGCGGACCGCAAACTATATGAGTAACCGTCTACTGGTGCTTATTTTTTTAATTGTTGCCAGCGCCTGTAGCCGTAAGGTTACGGTGACAGATCCAGATTTTGTTAAAGACAATAAACTGGTTTTTTCCGTTCAGGATTTCAGCTATTTGAACACCAGAACAAAAATCCAGTATAAGGACGAGGATCGCAGTGTTAGTACTTCTGCCAATATTCGAATTAAGAAAGACAGTATTATATGGATGTCTTTAACGCCTTTGTTTGGTATTGAAGTTGCCCGTGCGCTAATCACCAAGGATTCGTTGATTCTATTGAATCGATTGAACAAGGAGTATATGGTATATGACTTCAAAAATTTGAGTGAAAAATTTCAATTTGACATAAATTACCACCTCATCCAATCATTGATCCTGGGGAATATGCCTTTGGAGTATCAGGACATGAACGAAATTGTTAGTTCCAAACAATTTTATATTATTAAGCAACAAAGCGGCCCGTATTCGATAGACAACTATATAAACCGGCAGTTGATGAAACTACAAAAAGTCGAAGTATCGGAGGAGCCAAAGAAAAACAAGATGATCATGGAATTCGATGATCATCAAAAGGTGGAAATGTTTACTATCCCGTTTCACAGCTTGATTAGCCTGGATTATGAACATGGTGAGGGACTGAAAAGTACTGAAATAAATATTAAACACGGTCATGCTGAGCTGGCCTCAGCGCTGCGATTTCCTTTTGAAATACCCAGTAGATATGAACGCAAGTAAATTCTTAGCAATACTTTTGATCGGCTCCCTGGCTCTTGGACATCCGGCTCTCAGTCAGCAAGAACGAAATAAACTTGAAAGGGAAAAGAAGGAAAACCTTGCAAAAATAAAGGAAGCAGAGAAGATACTACAACAGACTTCCAGTCAGAAGAAGAATACACTAGGCCAACTGCAGGCGCTGAGTCAGCAAATCCGCAGTCAGGAATCCCTTATTCAGACTTACAGGGCAAACATCAAATTACTAAATGGTGAAATTAACGAGAGTGAAAGCATGGTTAATTCACTGGAGCAGGATTTGAAATTGCTAAAAGAAGAATATGCGGAGATGATATACCAGGCAAATAAGGCTCAGAACAATTTTGGAAGTTTATCATTTCTATTTTCGGCTACTTCCTTCAGGCAGTTGGTTATGCGTGCGAAATATTTAAAACAGTACACCAACAGCCGCCAGGACCAGGCCAGGGAGATACAGGTGGTACAGTCGGAAATAAACCAGCAGATAGAAAAAACCAACCAGGCGCGGAATGAGCAAAAAGTGTTGCTGGCACAGCAAGAGCTTCAAAATCGCGGATTAATCACTGCCAGAAAACAGCAGAATACACTGGTCAAGCAATTAGCTTTAAAAGAAAAGGACCTTCAGAGTGACCTAAAAAAGAGGAAACAAGCTATAGCGCGACTTGATCGAATGATTGCCGAGGTTATCAAACTGGAAATGGAAAAAAGTAAGAACGCCAAAGGTAATTTCGAGTTGACTCCGGATGGAATCAAACTTTCAACTAATTTTCAGGGGAATCAGAAACGGTTAACCTGGCCGGTAGCACGGGGATTTGTCTCCAGTAAATTTGGCTTGCAACCACACCCGGTTTTAAAAGGTGTTAAAATTGAGAACCCGGGAGTTGACATCCAAACCCAGAAAAACGAGGTGGTGCGGGCAGTTTTTGATGGAGAAGTATCGAAAATTGCATCCGTACCCGGCATGAATGGGGTTGTAATTATCATTCAGCATGGTGAATATCGCACGGTTTATGCCAATCTGAGTAAATCTTTAGTGCATATGGGTGATCAGGTGAAAACCAAAGACCCTATTGGAGAAGTCTTTACTGATTCCGACGGGGTATCCGAAGTCCAGTTCCAGGTTTGGAAGAACTTCAATAAACTGGATCCGTTGGCATGGTTACAACCAAAATAATATTTCAACTAGTTCGATCGTTTTCAAAGGGTTGTAAGATAAAATATAAAATAGTACATAGGCAGATTTGAGTACCGCCTATTATTACATATCTTTACCAATTGGTAACAATAAACTTATCACCTATAAACTACTGCAATGCAAACTTTATTAGCATTTTCACTGGGGGGACCTGAGATCTTTGTAATTATCTTTGCCATATTGTTACTCTTTGGAGCTAAAAAAATTCCTGAACTGGCCCGTGGATTGGGTAAAGGTATCAGAGAATTCAAAGACGCTACCAAAGAGATCAAAGATGAAATCGAAGAGGGTTCCAAAACAATCAGTGAGGACCAAAAATAGGAATATTGAATACTTTTGCCTCTTTGAGGGAAATTCAAGACGAGATAAAATCAGGCACCACCAGCTGTAGCCAGGTGGTAGAAGCATGCCTGAATAATATAGATAAATACTCACACCTAAATGCCTTCCTCGAAGTCTATCCACAGGAAGCCTTGGCGAAAGCCGTAGAAATCGATTACAAAATAACCAATGGTACCGCCGGCCGGCTAGCTGGCCTGGTGGTGGGCCTCAAAGATATGCTGTGCTATCGGGACCACCATTTACAGGCGGGGAGCAAGATACTGGAAGGTTTCGAATCTCAGTTTAATGGAACCGCGGTACAAAGGTTGCTGGATGAGGATGCTATAATCATCGGCAGGCAAAACTGTGATGAATTCGGAATGGGCAGTTCCAACGAAAATTCTGCTTTTGGGCCATCAGTAAACGGGATCGGCAAAGACAGAGTACCTGGAGGATCATCCGGAGGCAGTGCAGTAGCTGTTCAGATGGACATGTGCCAGGTATCCCTGGGAACAGACACCGGCGGTTCTGTACGACAGCCAGCAGCCTTCACCGGTGTCATAGGACTAAAGCCTACTTATTCAAGAATCTCACGGTATGGACTGGTAGCCTATGCCTCTTCTTTTGACTCGATCGGCATAATTTCAAAAAATCTCCAGGATAATGCCCTAATATTGCAGGTAATTTCAGGCAAAGATGCATTTGATAGTACCGTTTCAAGAAATCCGGTTCCGGAATTTAATATTCTTGAAGAAATAGGCCCCAGCCGTATCGGCTATATTAAAGAATCTTTGGAGACTACCCGGGTACAACAGGAAGTGAAAACCAATACCCTGCGACAATTAAAGTCACTCCAAGAGATGGGGCATCAGGTTGAAGCAGTTGACTTTCCATTGATTGAATACGTGCTTCCTACTTATTATCTGCTTACCACCGCTGAAGCCAGTTCTAACCTATCAAGATATGATGGTGTTAAATACGGATATCGTTCAGACAATGAAGAGTCGCTGGACAGTTTCTATAAGAGTACCAGAAGTGAGGGTTTTGGACAGGAAGTACAAAAAAGGATTATGCTGGGAACTTTTGTTCTCAGTGCTGACTATTGCGATGCCTTTTACAAAAAAGCTCAAAAGGTCCGGCGTTTAATCAAAGATAAGACCACCGAGCTATTCCAAAAATATGATTTTGTAGTAATGCCCACAGCTCCAACCACCGCGTTTGAGTTAGGAACGTTTACCGACAATCCACTGGAAATGTGCTGGTCGGACCTATTTACCGTGCCCGCATCTGTTTCTGGTAATCCGGCGATTTCTATCCCCAATGGAGTGGATAAAAACGGACTGCCGGTAGGATTTCAGATAATTGCTGACGATTTTAACGAGCAGGGCTTATATGCATTGTCCAACGCAATCTTCCGGGCACGGGATAACTAGATATGACAGATGAATAAGATTAAATATATCGTTCTATCTTTTGGCCTGATGATTACCTGTTCCTTTGCACAGGGTAATATCGCTTCCGATACCTCAAAAATCGTTTTGCCGGAAATGTCATATGAATATGTTCCTGACCTTTCTTATGACGAAGTGGCCGACAGGCTTTCCTGCTTAGAGCTAAATGTTCCTCTTTCGTACAATAAAGTGGTGAAATCTTTTATTGACTACTTTTCGGTAAGAGATAGGGAATATACCAAGCTGATGATCCAGCGGGTAAATCTTTACTTTCCGATATTTGAATATTACCTGCAAAAACATGGATTACCCGACGAATTAAAATACCTGGCTATAATTGAATCCGGTTTGAATCCCGTCGCCAGAAGCAGAGTGGGAGCTGCTGGTCTTTGGCAGTTCATGCCATCTACTGGACGGTTGTTTGATTTATATCAGGATTTTTATATAGATGAACGACTGGATCCATATAAATCTACGGAAGCCGCCTGTCTGTATTTGAAAAGTTTGTACACTCGGTTCAAGGACTGGGAGCTGGTGTTAGCCTCGTATAATGCAGGGCCGGGTAAAGTACGCAGAGCCATTCGCCGTTCAGGGTATAAAAAGAAATTTTGGGAAGTTTATGATCATCTTCCAAGGGAGACCCGATCCTATTTGCCCCAGTTCGTGGCAATTATTTACGTCATGAACCATCAGCAGGATCACAATTTGAAAGTGGACTATGTTTACTATCCCATGAAAAGTGATACCATCCAGGTCAGTCATTATGTGGACCTGAAAAGTTTTGCTGAACAGCTGAATATCTGTTATACTGATGTAATGACACTGAATCCGGCATTGAAGAGAGGTGCAGTGCCTCCTCATGCAAAGAACTACCCTCTGAGAATACCACAAGATAAAATGTCCTTTCTGGCCGAGCGCCGGAGCGAGATTCTTGATTCAGCGGCCAGAAACGGTAAAGAGGAATTGGCAAAGCTTGCCTCCAACCAACCCGGAAGTACCTACGGACGCCACAAAGTAAGACATCGGGTGCGATCCGGTGAAGTATTAGGCAGTATCGCGGAACGCTATCATGTGAGGGTGTCGGATCTAAGAAAATGGAATAATATTCATGGCAATCTGATCAGGTCTGGTCAGACACTAAATATTTGGGTTAAATCGGGCCAACAACAAACACTGGCCAGCCGGAGCCCGGCAAAGCCACAGGAAGTACCCTCTTCCAAAACGCATCTGGTACAACCAGGAGATACACTTTGGGAAATTTCCCTGAAATACAAAGGACTTACCATCGAGAAGATTAAGCAGCTGAATAATCTTCAGAATAACACCATCAAGCCTGGACAGACTCTGATTATTGGGTAGAGGTGGTAATTGAGAATTACGAATTACGGATTACGAATTACGAATTAAGGATTGCGAATTATGAATTATGAAACCGCATCCCAATGGCTGCCATCCGGGCGGTATCTAAGGGCCAGCACTGTCCAACTTCCCCGTAACAATAAGTAGTCACCGGAATCCCTCATTTCTGATTCATCATTTCTAACCTATCATTTTTAACTCATAGTTAACTTTTCTTGTTATTTTTACTAATGTCTGGAACATTAATGAAAATAACACACTCTATACTTCCACTCTTATTTGGGCTTTTGCAAGTCGGCTGCTCAGCAATTATTGACGACAAGGCCCTTTTACCCCCAGCTACCGGGGAGTCCGGTGAAATCGTACTGGTAATGGATTCGGCGAAATGGATGGGGCCGCTTGGTGATGAGATTCGAAATACTTTCAGAGCGCCTTTCCCCGGACTGATCCAGGACGAACCAGTATTCAACCTGGTTTATGTCGACCCGGACAAACTCAACAGTGTGCTGCGCAATTCCAAAAACATGGTTTTCGTAAACACCCTGGAAGGTAACAGTAAAAGTGATATTATTCTGCGCAATTATTTTACCAAAGAATCTATTGAGACTATAAAATCTGACTCAAGTATCTTCATGTCAAAACAAACCGATCTTTTTGCTAAAGGGCAGTCGGTAATGCATTTATTCCAGCAAAACAATGACTTGTTGATTAACCATATCATTAATAATCGTGTTAACATTCAGCATCACTTCGAGGAGATTGAAAAAAACCGATACTATCAGGCAATCTATAAAGCTCCCAGAGAAAAGGGCATTGAAAACCATCTTTTAGAAAAGCATCAGTTTTTTATAAAGGTTCCTTATGGATACGAGATCGCTTTGGAAACCGGCAATAGTTCCTGGATCAGGCTTATGGACAATAAGGTGGATAAAAACCTCTTCATTACCTATAGGGACTATACCGAAGAAAAGGCCTTCAACAAAGAAAACATTGTTGCGTTAAGAGATAACGCATGGCGTAAGTTTCTGCTGGGAGATGATAGTCTGTCCTACATGGTCACTGAACCCCTGGTACCAGTTGATTCTGTCAGCTTAAACTGGAGAAATAAGTTTACCGTGGAAGTACGTGGAGTCTGGAAGTTGAACAATAATTCCATGGGTGGTCCATTCCTTGGTTATCTGTTTGTGGATGAAGCCATGGGTAGATTGTACTACATAGAGGGATTTGTCTTTGCCCCTGGAAAGAAAAAAAGGAACATCCTTCGAGAACTTGAAACCATTCTCTGGACCTTCGAAACGCAATCGGAGTATTCATCTTAATCATTTTGCTCCCGCTGACTCCATTACTAGTTATACCATTTCGTTTTCACATGGTTTTCCATTAGATTGATTCTATTAGAAGCAATCATGTATTGTTGATAAAACTTAAATTAAAACTCCCTACAAATCCAACCAATCTATGGGCATAAAAATCCGTAAGCAAGATGCGCTTGAATATCATGAATTACCTCAACCGGGAAAAATTGAGGTAGTACCGACAAAAATGCTCAGTACCCAAAAAGACCTGGCCCTGGCGTACTCCCCCGGGGTTGCCGAACCTTGCCTGGAAATAGCCGAAAACCCCCAGGATATCTATCGTTACACCGCCAAGGGAAATCTGGTTGGGGTGATATCAAATGGAACAGCAGTGTTGGGACTGGGAAATATTGGGGCAGGCGCTTCCAAACCCGTTATGGAAGGCAAGGGGGTTTTGTTTAAGAAGTTTGCCGGCATAGATGTATTCGACATAGAAATTGACGAAACAGACCCTGAGCAGTTTATAAAAATTGTCAAATCACTGGAACCAACTTTCGGCGGGATTAATCTTGAAGACATTAAAGCCCCTGAAAGCTTTGAAATTGAGGAGCAGTTGAAGCAGCAGATGAAGATTCCGATCATGCACGACGATCAGCACGGAACTGCCATTATATCAGCAGCGGCATTACTAAGCGCTCTTGATCTGGTAGATAAAAAGATAGAGCAATTGCAAATTGTAGTAAATGGGGCTGGTGCTTCTGCTATTGCCTGTTCCAAACTGTACATACAATTAGGAGCTAAAAAGGAGAATATTGTCATGTTGGATAGTAAAGGGGTGATCCGAAGCAACCGAAAGGAATTAGATGCTATTAAGGGTCCATTTGCAACCAGCCGTGATGTTAATACCCTTGAAGAAGCCTTAAAGGGAGCGGATATGTTCCTGGGATTGTCAAAAGGTAATATCCTGACCGGTGACGTTCTAAAAACCATGGCAAAAAACCCTATTGTTTTTGCTTTGTCAAACCCGGACCCAGAAATTCCTTACGAAGAAGCTATCGCAGCCCGCGATGATATAATTATGGCCACCGGCCGTTCAGATCATCCCAATCAGGTTAACAACGTGTTGGGGTTTCCTTATATATTCAGGGGTGCCCTCGACGTCAGGGCCACCGCGATTAATGAAGAAATGAAAATGGCCGCGGTGCACGCGTTAACTGCGCTTGCAAGAGAACCTGTACCGGATCTGGTTGGTCAGGCTTACGGAAAAAAATCCATGAAATTCGGCAGGTCCTACTTGATCCCTAAACCGCTCGATCCCAGGTTAATAACTACGATTTCACCGGCAGTAGCTAAAGCGGCAATTGATAGTGGTGTAAGCAGGCTGAAAATAGACAACTGGGAAACCTATCACGAAGACCTGCAAAAGAGAATAGGGATTCACCGGGAAATCGCCAGCCATATGATCAGCAGGGCCCGTAAAAAACCAAAAAAAGTGGTTTTCGCAGAAGCTGATAATTACAAAATCTTGAAAGCCGCTGAAATAATTTTGGAGGAAGGAATTGCACACCCCATTCTTCTAGGTAACGAAGCCCATATTAAGACCCTGGCCACTAGCTACAATCTGGATTTGGGTGACTGTCGGGTTATCGATACCTCAAAAGAAGAGCAAAAGACCGAAGCCTATGGAAAAGTTTTGTATGAAAAACGAAAACGGAAGGGGTTGACCTACTATGAAGGAAAAAAGCTGATGCGTGACAGAAATTACTTTGGAGCTATGATGGTAGAACAGGGTGAGGCTGATGCATTCATTTCCGGCTTGACTAAGGATTATCCTAAAACAATTATTCCTGCCTTACAGGTGATTGGAACCAAACCCGAGGTGAGTAAAGTGGCCGGAATGTATGTAATTTCAAATAAGAAAGACTCTTACTTTTTTGCTGACACTACCGTTAATGTAAACCCCACCGCAGAAGATCTGGTGGATATTATTGGGTTAACCGCTAATGCAGTTAAATTTTTTAATGTAGAGCCACGGATCGCAATCCTATCCTATTCAAACTTTGGATCAAGTAAGGGGGTTGTCCCCGCCAAAGCCGCGCTGGCCGCCACACTTGCCAAGAAAAAGTTTCCTGATCTGAAAATCGACGGGGACATTCAGGCAAACGTGGCATTGAATACAGAAATCCAACAAACTAACTATCCTTTTAGTGAATTGGCAGAGAAAGGAGCAAATACATTGATCTTCCCAGACCTGGATTCCGGCAACATCGCATATAAACTATTAATGGAAATAGGTGGCGCTGAAGCGATTGGCCCGGTATTAATGGGTATGAACAAGCCGGTGCACGTACTGCAACTTGGTAGTTCCGTGCGGGAAATTGTGAACATGGTAGCCATAGCAGTGGTTGAAGCTCAAATTAACAAGTCCATGGTAACCGCTTAAAGTCAATTTATATTACCTTTGAGTGCAATCAATGTCAGGTATGTTTGCATATATTGAAGGCCCACTGGTGGTTCGAGAACCTGCATTTGTGGTTATCGATGTTGGTGGGATTGGGTATGAATTGAAGATAACTCTTGGCACCTACTCGGTATTAAAAAAAATGAGCAGGGTCAAGCTGTTTACCTATTCCCATATAAAGGAGGACGCCTATACGCTCTACGGTTTTATTGAGCAATCGGAGAAGAACCTTTTTATGGCGCTAATTTCAATTTCCGGGGTAGGTCCTGCCACTGGTATAATGATCTTGTCCTCCCTGACCCCTGATGAAATACAGCGGGCAATACTCACGGAAAATGTATCGGCAATACAAAGTGTTAAAGGGGTTGGCGCTAAAACGGCGCAGCGCATTATCCTGGAACTAAAAGATAAACTGGCAAAGGAACGATTGGTGACAAATAGTGGACAAAATTACCTTATTTCACACAATAGCCTTCAAGAAGAAGCGTTATCCGCCTTAGTCACCCTGGGAATTAATAAAAACGTGGCAGAGAAAGCCATCAATAACAACCTAAAAAATGCCGATAAGGATTTAACTGTGGAAGAGCTAATTAAGCGGGTCCTTAAATCATCCTAGTAGCATTGCGGTTTAAAGTTTACAAGTATATTTTTTTAGCATTCTGGGTGCTGCTTCTAATAGGCGGTGCATCACCGCATGCCTGGGGTACGGCCAATTTGGGGGTACTGTTTCAACAGGTATCGGATACCATACCAACCGACAGCATTCCTTCAACCTACCAGAGATCAAGGCAGCCTACTTATGATGCCCGGGATAGATTGGGAGACCCTTTTACCAACCCTCCTGAACAATCATCTCTCATAAATAAAGATCCATTCGGCCTGGATGTTAAAGTAGAAGTGGATACTGGCCTCAATTATAGCATTTATGAGCACATGGATGGCCTGGATTTCCGCTCACCTACTATTATGACTTTTGAGGAATATTCAAACCTGGTTGAGCGCCAGATGATCCGTGACTATTGGCGCACCAAAGCTGCAGAACTGGATGGAGAAAGCGCCATAAGCGGTAAGCGTTTAATACCAAAGATTCCCATTAGCCCGGTGTTCGACAGGATTTTTGGGGGTAGTTTTGTAGATATACAACCCAATGGATCGGTAACCCTGGATTTCGGATTCCGGTCGGAACGTATCTTTAACCCTGCCATTCCGATCAGGCGTCAAAAGCAGGGCACCTTCGACTTTGATCAACGTATTGGCATGAATGTAATAGGTAAGATTGGGGAGAAACTCAGGGTCACCGCCAACTTCGATAACAATACCTCCTTTGATTTTGAAAACGATCTGAGGGTAGAATATACCGGATTTGAAGAAGATATTATCAAGAAAATTGAAATCGGAAATGTCAGTATGGGGGTCAGTAACAGTTTAATTCGCGGGTCTCAAAACTTATTCGGGGTCAAGACAGAGTTACAGTTCGGAAAACTATTTGTTACCGGAGTATTTTCAACCCAAAGAGGAAGTTCAGACGCCGTTACCATTGAAGGCGGCTCCCAGGCAAGGGAGTTTGAGTTCTCTTCTGCAGAATATGATGAAAACCGACATTTCTTTCTCGGACAATTTTTCAGGGACAATTACAATGCCTGGTTAAGTTCGCTGCCACAGATCATCTCCCGTGCCAATGTCACCCGGGTCGAAGTATACGTCCTGAATCGCAACAACGACACTGAAACCCTCAGAAACTTTGCCGCTTATATGGATTTAGCTGAAGGTGAAGTGATTGAAAGAACAGACTTATTCACCAGTAATGACCCCAATGCTCCAAACAACAATAACGCTAATGACTTACTAAGCATAGTATCAGGCCAGGAATTTAGGGATGTAAACCAGGTTAGCGACGCCCTGATAGGCCTGGGATTAAACAAATCCTCGGATTTTGAAGTTATCAGGGGTGCGCGTAAACTGAATGAAAGAGAGTACACTATCAATAAGCAGTTGGGCTATATAAGCCTGTTCCGTAAACTCCAGAATGATGAAGTACTGGCAGTTGCCTATGAGTACAACATCAACGGGCAGAATTATAAAGTTGGTGAGCTAACCGATGATTACGCTAACCGACCTGAGGACCAGGTAATTTTCCTTAAACTCTTAAGGCCGGGCAAAATAAATACCTCTGCCAATACCTGGGACCTGATGATGAAGAATGCTTATAGTCTAAACGCCAACCAGGTGGCACAGGATGGATTCGAATTGCGCATTATCTACCGGGATGATGTAACAGGACAGGACAATCCCAGCCTTCATGAAGGGGTAAATACCAAGAACATTCCACTGGTTGAGTTATTCGGACTGGACCAATTAAACTCGAACCTCGACCCGCAACCAGATGGCAACTTCGATTTTGTAGACGGACTTACCATTGACACGGAAACCGGTAATATAATTTTCCCTGTACTGGAACCTTTTGGCAACGACCTGGATAAGCTGTTTATGGACAATGAACAGGAACTTAAGGATCGGTACGTATTCCAGGAACTTTACACCGGAACCAAGAATGACGCCCAGCAGAACGTACTGAAGAATAAGTTTTTTATCAAAGGACAGTTACAGGCAGGCTCTTCAAACGAGATCGTGTTACCCGGTATAAACATCGCGGAGAATTCCGTTACCGTGACCGCCGGAAATACGATTCTCACTGAAGGGGTTCATTACCGGGTAGATTACAACCTCGGTAAGGTGATTATTATTGATGAAGGCATATTGATCTCAGGTAAGCAAATCAACATTGACTATGAAAAGGCTGACCTCTTTAATTTTCAGACACGAAGTCTTATGGGTACCAGGTTGGATTACCGGTTTAATGAAGACGTCAACCTGGGAGGTACCCTGCTGTACCTGAATGAACGCCCTTTGATTACCCGGATTAGCGTAGGCAGCGAACCGGTACGAAATGTAAAATGGGGACTAGATTTTAACTATCGTAAAGAATCTCGCCTGCTTACCCAGTTGGTGGATGCCCTGCCCCTGATAAGCACCAAGGAACCTTCCAATATCGTGTTCAACGCTGAGTTTGCCCAGCTGCTTCCGGGCACTTCCAATAGAAACGGAGGAGAAGGTATCGCCTACCTGGACGACTTCGAAGCCGCAGTCACACCTTTCAACCTGAGCAATGTGATCAGCTGGAAACTTGCAAGTACACCAGAGACTGATGATGGCCGGTTTGGCATTCCCAGTGCTAATAATCTGACATCAGGTCACAAGAGGGCGAAGTTAGCCTGGTATATCGTGGATAATGTATTTTATCGAAGTAATGACAACAATACCCCGGAGAATATCGATACTGAAAATCATTACTCCCGGTCGGTGATACCTCAGGAGATTTTTCCGGAACAGGACCGGCAGCAGGTAAACATTAACCTGCCCATTTTTGATGTGGCTTATTTTCCTACCGAACGGGGGCCATACAATTACAATCCTAATATTTTAAACGACGGCAGCCTGCCCGACCCGGTAGGGAACTGGGGAGGTCTGACCCGTGCCATAACCTCTGATGTCGATTTTGACAAAACCAACATAGAGTTTGTGGAATTTTGGCTAATGGATCCGTTTATCAGCGGTCCTAATGGCCGGGTACTGGTGGGTGACAACCCTGTAAATAACACGGATCTTACCGGTAAGCTGGTGCTTAACCTGGGCAGCGTTTCAGAAGACTTGATACCGGATGATAATCATGGTTTTGAAAATGGAATGCCTGCTGATGGTGTGGTGACAACGGATAATGTCAATGCCAGTGCCTGGGGGCTTACTACCAGGGAACAATTCTTAACCAATGCCTTTGATAATAGTGTCAGTGCCCGTGAAAATCAGGACATCGGGTTGGATGGGTTAAACAGTGAGGCCGAATTGTCAGATACATTGTACTCAGATTTTAAGCAAAGGGTGTCCAGCCTGCCACCTCAAATACGCCAGGAAATTGAAGCAGATATCTCAGGGGATGACTTTAGTTATTTTCTGGATGCAGAAAAGGATGCAGAAAATCAGCAGATAGTTGAACGGTACAAGGACTACAATAGTATGGAAAATAACTCCCCGGTAGCTACCAGCAACAGTCAGTCATTTATTCCTTCCGGGAGTAACTTTCCTGAAAATGAAGATTTGAACATCGATAACACCATTAGTGACCTGGAAGAGTACTATGAATACAATATCGACCTGAATCCGGCAGCGCTGGTCGTGGGTAACCAGAACATCCAGGATAAGGTAACCAACACCGTGAACGGTGATGAGGTGAGCTGGTATCTGTTCAGGATCCCGGTAAGGCAACCCGACCGTACCCAGGGCAGCATCGAAGGGTTTAAGTCAATTCGCTACATGCGCATGTATATGACCGGATTTACTGAACCGGTGGTGCTTAGAATGGCAGACTTCCATCTGGTAGGAAGTCAATGGAGACGATATAATGAAAACCTGGAGGAGACAGGCTTTTTTGAGGACAGGGACGAACAAGACGCAAAGTTCACTATTTCCGTAGTCAGTGAAGAGAAAAACCCTGGATACGTGGTACCTCCTGGATTCCAGCGCGACAGAGACAATACCTCCACCCTTGAAAGACGCCTGAATGAGCAGTCAATAGAACTCTGTGTTGAGGATCTTGCTGACCGGGATGCAAGAGCAGTATTTAAGAACGTGGATTTCGACCTGATAAACTACGGCAGTATCAAGATGTTTTTGCATGCAGAGAGCCAGCAAACACAGGATGATGAAGTAACCGCATTTTTAAGAATTGGTACAGACTTCACTCAAAATTACTATGAAATCCAAATCCCGCTGAAGATGACCCCCGACGGCAGTACTGATCCTACGGAAATCTGGCCGGAAGAAAATGAGATCGATCTGGATATGGATGCTTTGTATCAACTGAAGAGTTTGAGAAACCGTATGAATGCCGATATCAGCCTGCCTTTCCCCCAGGATGGTCCTCAGATTGTAGGACGGCACGGAATCCGGGTACGGGGGAATCCGGACATGTCCACTGTTTATGCCATGATGATAGGGATCAGGAATCCTGAAACCCTGGACGGAGCTCCTAAGTCCGTTTGTATCTGGGCCAACGAACTTAGGGTAAGTGATTTTGACCAGACTGCAGGGTGGGCAGCCAATGCAAGCATGAATATGAAACTGGCAGACCTTGGGAACCTTACCGCATCGGTAAGGCACTCTACCTTTGGCTTCGGAAGCATCCAGGACCGCATCTCACAACGGACCCGGGAAGAAATCACCGAGTTTGATATTTCCACGAATCTCAACCTGGAAAAATTCCTTCCTGAGAAACTTGGACTACAAATTCCTATGTACGCCAGCTACCAAAAGTCGACCATTACTCCTCAGTACGATCCCAGGGACCCGGATATTACCCTGGAGAATTCATTGGCATCTATTACGGATGAAGCTGAAAAAGAACGCTATAAGAAAATCACTCAGGATAATACCACCCGCAGGAGTTTGAATTTTACCAACGTCCGGAAGGTTAAAACCAATCAGGAAGCTAAATCAAGGGTTTATGACATCGAGAATTTCTCTTTTACCTATGCTTTCTCCGATATCGTCCGGCATAGTTACCAGATGGAATCATACCTCTACAAATCGTACAAAGGCGCATTATCCTATAATTTTAGTCCTAAGGAATGGAACCTGGCACCCTTCCAAAATTCGGAGACCTTTAACTCGCCTTATCTGCAAATGATCAAAGACATTAATTTCTCGCCTGTTCCCAGTAACTTTTCTTTCAGAGCAGATGTGGACCGTAGGTTTGTTAAAACACAGCTTTGGGGGGTAGATGAAAATAATAACCTGACCATAAACGGTATCCAGCCAATTTATGAGAAAAGTTTTACCTTCAACCGAATTTACAATGTCCGATGGAACCTGTCCAGAAATTTATCACTAGACTATTCGGCCAGAGCGCTAGCCATAGTGGATGAACCAGAAGGTGACCTGGATACCAATGAAAAGAGGGACCAGGTTAGAAGCAACCTGATGGACATGGGAAGGCTTAAGAATTTCGACCAAACCATAGGGCTGAATTACCGGCTTCCCCTGGACAAGATCCCTTTCGTGGACTGGATGAATGCAGATTTAGGTTACAACATTAACTATTCCTGGACCTCAGGAGCCTTTAACCCCTTCAATGAAGCCAATCAAAAGGACACGCTGGGTAATATCATTCAAAACAGAAGAGATCGAAATATTACCAGTCGCATCGATCTGGTTAAGCTATATAGCAAAGTTGCATTCCTAAAAGAATTGAATGAACCGCCCCGTTCCCGCCCAAATCCCAACGACACTACCGATCAGGTAAGAAGAAACGGATTAATGAGAACCGTGCTGCGTACACTTATGTCTCTTAGATCCATCAATGCGACTTACAGTAACCGGGACGGGACCATACTAGCCGGCTTTATGCCAGACGCACACCTGTTCGGATTGGATAAAGGATTTAATGCGCCAGGCTGGTCATTTGTTCTAGGAAGCCAGAGTCTGGCAATAAAAGACAAAGTGGTGGAAAATGACTGGCTGGCACCCAGCCCATTTCTAACACAGCCGTTTGGTCAATCAAATACCAT
This sequence comes from Cyclobacteriaceae bacterium, assembly GCA_021604845.1. Taxonomy (GTDB): domain Bacteria; phylum Bacteroidota; class Bacteroidia; order Cytophagales; family Cyclobacteriaceae; genus SZUA-3. Next base: position 231 of record BQJT01000096.1, on the reverse strand, counting down.
AGACCTGAATATTACCGGAAGAGTTGAACCATTGCGCGACCTTCGAATCGACGTGAGTATGCGTAAACTTAAGTCAGCTATTTATAATGAAGTTTTTCGGTTCGACGACGACCGGATGACTATAAGTTCATTTAATCCTACCAGAAGCGGCAGTTACAGTATATCCTATTTTACCCTGAAGACAGCCTTTAAAAGCAGTCGGGCAGATAACAGCAGCCCGGTATTTGAAGA
>BQJT01000095.1 GCA_021604845.1 Cyclobacteriaceae bacterium | reverse complement strand
GTGGGTAATGGCATATGAAGATCTGCCTCAGAACCTCAGCTTATGGATGTTGTCTTTTAGTGATAATCCAGTGGTTATCCTGATACTTATTAATTTGATTTTACTATTTATCGGGGTCTTTATGGATATTACCCCGGCGGTGCTGATATTCACGCCAATTTTCCTGCCTATCGTCCAGGAATTAGGTATCAACGAAATTCATTTCGGGATTATCATGGTATTCAACCTGTGTATTGGGCTTTGCACACCGCCGGTGGGTTCTGTACTGTTCGTAGGCTGTTCCATATCGAATCTGAAAATAACTGAGGTTATCGGACCTTTGATCCCGTTGTTTATTGCAATGATTGTTGCATTATTACTGATAACCTTTATACCGGCTCTGAGCCTATGGTTGCCTGAGCTATTTGGTTTATAATATTTTCCCAATACTATGAAACTCTACAAAAAAGGAAGTCAGGCTATTATTAATGTCAATGGTAAGTACTATACTTTCGAAGTTCAACACTGGGACCAGCTAATTAACCGGGATCGACTTTGGCACCATCTGACTGGTCTGGCAGATTCCCTTGATCCGGTGGATATAGCTCAACAAACGCTGGAAACTGCTGATCCACCAATGGAGAGCCAGGAGATCTGGGCTGCGGGGGTTACTTATTTAAAAAGTAAGGCAGCCAGGATGGAGGAGGCTAAGGAAAGCGGCGGAGATCTATTTTATGATAAGGTTTATGACGCTGATCGTCCGGAGTTATTCTTTAAGGCAGGAAGGCAGCGTACCGTAGGCAATGGAGATTTTGTCAACATCCGGCAGGATTCCACCTGGGATGTACCGGAGCCGGAATTGACTTTATTCATAAACAGCCAGGGCAGCATTCAGGGATACACCATTGGCAATGATATGAGCAGTAGAAGTATTGAAGGAGAGAATCCACTTTACCTTCCACAAGCCAAAGTTTATGACCGCTGTGCTGCTCTTGGGCCCTGTCTGTATGTATCCGACTCACCAATTGATCCTGAGGCCCAGATTAATCTGCAAATACACCGAAAAGGAAATTTGATGTATAAAGATAGTGTGGGTATCGACAGGATGAAGAGATCCCATCAGGAATTGGTAGACTATTTATTCCTGGAGTGTTCATTTCCACAGGGGGTATTTTTGATGACTGGAACTTGTCTGGTACCACCATCTGAGTTTACCTTGCAAAAGGGGGACGAAATAAGGATTTCAATCGATCATATTGGAGTTTTAATAAACCAGGTTGCTCATCGATAGACCGAAAAGGTGCCCGGGAATTGACCGGGTAGTAGTTGCAACCAGCGGATTGCCCGCAGGTTTCATTTTGAAGAGCGTGGGTAAATGCATCTGGATATAAGAAACAAGGGATTGGTAATCGGGGCGCTAAATATTACCGGGTAATAGACATTCCACAATACGAATTAAGGCTGTCAAGGGCTGCGGGTACTCCTAAATTATTGGCTTCCAGAAAATTTTGGCAGCTAATGTTTTTCATCTGCAGGGCCTGTGCAGAGATTGCTTTGATGTAATAAGCCATACCAACACTTTCTTGCATACTCATAAACTGGTCAATCTGGCTAATAGCCATTTGATGCTGACCCAGTTTTTGATGACAATAGGCGCTGGCCAGTACTGCCTGGTGGTTTTCAGGATTGTGTTTCACTAATGTCTGGAAATGTATTAGTGCCTGGTCAAATCGGGCAAACACAAAGAGGTCCAATTCTCCCATTCTATAGGTTGCACTGTCGAAGTTAGGCAGATGATCAGTTGCTTCCTTGAATTTTTGATAGGCTGCGATATTGTCCCCCTGTTGGTAATCCAGTTTACCTTCCAGGTAAAGTAACCTGGCGTTAATACTGTCCGATGGATTTGCCTGATAGCCTTTAATAATGTGATTTCGGCTAAGACTAAGGTCTTTTTGCTGGTGAAAGCAAATTTCAGCCATAAGCAGATGAGCAGCTGCCAGGTAAGGATTCAATGGACTTATTGATTCTTTCAGATTGAAATAAGCTGAGGAGTACCGTTTATTATGATAATTAGCCAGACCCTTTTGGAAATCAAACTGGGCATTATACCTGGTGAAAAAGACCGTGGTAAAGGCTACTGTCAATATTATTGCAGCAATTGAGATACTGCCAAGGATTCTTGCCTGACGGGTAAAAGCCACTTTCTTCCGGTAGTAGAAGGGTGAAGTGCGATGAGCGGCTTTTCTTGCCGTATACCGTCGCTTCTGCGCTTTAGCCACGAATAAGGCATAATCGCCGTAGCGCAGTTTAAGATCATACTTACTTTTCTTTTGTGGATCCGAAAGGGTAATATAAGCCTCCGAGAGCTGTTTGAATTTTTCAGCAGCCTCAGCGCTGTCAGGGTTTTTATCGGGATGGTATAGCTTGGCAAGATTGTGAAACGCCTTCTGGATTGTCTTTCGGTCAGCGTTGTAGTCAATACCCAATAATTTGTAATAATCCTCAAACATTGATACTTCGAGCAGTTCCTTTTGTTAACGTTAAACCCATACAAATCATTTCCCAGCCAATGTAAACTTCTTCCCCGGAACCGCTTTAATTAAACCCTGAATTTCCAGACTTAAGATGATCCTGCCCATTTTATTTATTGGAGTCTGAGTTATTCGGCAGAGTTTGTCAATATGCAAACCTTGTGGGAACCGCCCAAGAATCTCCAAAATTCTTGATTCTGTATTCTGAGGTTCCCTGGAGGTAATAACAGGATTTAGACAGTCCCATCGCAATAAAGACGCAATGTCTTCGCCACAAGTCAGAATGCTGGCCTTTTTATTTTTTATTAATTCATTGCATCCGAAACTAGCTGGTCCATCGATTGGGCCAGGAATTGCAAAACAAGGTTTACCGTACTCCATAGTATAATCAACTGTGATCATGGCACCACCTTTTCTTCTGGCCTCCACCACCACCAAAGCATCCGAAAGACCGGCAATGATCCGATTTCGATTGGGGAAGTGGTACATTTCAGGTTTCGTTCCAAATGGCAGTTCAGTTATTAAGCTACCCTTCCCAAGCATTTGTCGGGCAATGTTTTGATGTGCAGCAGGATAAATGGAGTCTAGCCCGCTGCCCAGTACCCCAATAGTAGGCAATCCAAGTCTCAAGGCTTCGGTATGGGCTTTAATATCAATTCCGTAGGCCAGGCCGCTGATGATGGTTGGTTTGTAGTGGTTTAATTGTGTTAACAGTCTCCTGACAACGGTTGCTCCGTAATTTGTTGATCGCCTGGTGCCAACGATTCCCAGCGTGCGTGAATGATTGTAGGCTGGTTTTCCTTTTGTAAATAGCAGACTGGGAGCATCAGGGAGATTCTTAAGCCTTTCAGGGTAAACTTCATCGGTAAAGAAAAGCGTTTTTGAACCTGCTATAAGAGCAAGTTTTATTTGTTCCCGCGCCCTGTCAAGGCTATTGCTCAAGTGAATTTTTTTGGCAGTTCGTAACCCGATGCCAGGAATAGCACTAAGCTTTGACACGGGGGTATTAAAAACATTGCTGGCCTTTCCACAATAGCTGATCAGTTGTTTGACGGTCACCGGGCCAATACCAGGTAACAGGCTCAGTGCAACTTGTTGCAAATGTTCCGGATGCATCCGGTTAAGATAACTATAACCGGTTTTTTATTTCGGATAAGAAGCCACGAATATTCTTCAAACTTTCAACCATTTCCATACGGTCCATGGCAGATTGACTACCGTTCTTTAGCATCGATTTAGCGCCTTGAAGCGTGTAACCTTTCTCCTTCACCAGATGGTAGATAAGTTTGACATGTTGGATGTCGTCTTTCGTAAACTGGCGGTTGCCTTTACGATTTTTCTTGGGCTTGATAATATCGAACTCGCTTTCCCAAAACCGAATTAGTGAAGTGGCAACGTCAAACATATTTGCGACCTCGCCAATCGAGTAATACTTCTTCTCTATTTCTTTTTCCTTGTAGGGCACAGTTCGTTAAATCGACGTTAATATAGCCAATTAAAAATCAAATATCAAAATAGGTATCTACAAAAAAACAGTCACGCAAAGCGCGACTGCTGACCTTTAAATTATTGTATATTTCTATCCTAAAGATTGGTTCTCGATCGAGGATAATTCCAGTATTTTCTCGTATTCGTTTTCGTTCAGATCGTTGTAGAAGTAATGTACCGGATTTACTTTTTTCTTATCCTTAATTACTTCATAGTGCAAATGAGGTGCGGTAGATTTACCAGTACTTCCAACATAACCAATGCACTCTCCTCTTTTAACTTTTTGCCCCTTTCTAACATTAAATTCACTAAGGTGGGCATATCGGGTCACATATCCGTACCCGTGCTCGATTAGAATTTCTTTTCCGTAACCTCCATAATTGGTTTTAACCTTGTTTACCACTCCATCGCCGGTTGCGTAAATCGGTGTCCCACGCGGCGCTGAAAAATCGACCCCATAGTGCATTCTTCTCACCTTGTAAATTGGATCCACCCGACGGCCAAATCCTGAAGCCAACCGGGTCAATTCTTTATTGGTGACTGGCTGAATGGCCGGAATGGAAGCATACATCTGGTCCTTGGTCTTGGCGAGCGCTACAATCTCATCGTAAGATTTTGTCTGGATATACATTTGCTTTTTAAGCCCCTCAATTCGTTTTAATGTACCCAGGATTAGCTCTTGTTGTTCAAGGCCTTCTTCCAGCAGGTTCTTGTAACGTTCGGTTCCTCCAATTCCACCTTCCCGTATGGTGTTGGGAATGGGTTCAGCCTCATTGATAACCCGGTAGATATCGTCATCCCTTTTTTGCAGGGCGGCCAGCATTTCTTTGGCACCATCCATCTCCTGGCTCATGATGTCATAGTAGAGCTTGAGTTCTTCATTCTCTTTCTTTAACATGGCTTCCTTTGGAGATTCGAAATAGGTGTTATAAACGACTACCATGGCAATTGCAATTACTGTTGCGACGGATAGAAATCCCAGCAAGCTAAGAACAATATCCCATGTTCCGACCTTTACCCGTTCGTACTTGCAGGTTTCGGTGTCATAGTAATATTTTATTCTAGCCATGGTGTTTAGTTTGGCAATTTCTTATAATTTTGCCCGACGTTGATACAAAAAAATTGGCTTTACTGTTGAAAAAACGCCACTTTTCGAACGACGCAATATACTTATTATTTTGCTTCAATAATAAAAAAAGCCCCCATTATTTACACCTAGGTAAGTTTTTGAATGGATTCTAAGCATATTAGAAACAGCTTTCTGAATTTCTTTAAGCATAAAGAGCATGAAATAGTTCCCTCTGCCCCAATGGTAGTAAAAAATGACCCTACGCTGATGTTTACCAATGCGGGCATGAATCAGTTTAAGGATTTTTTCCTAGGTAATAAAAAGGCAACTTTTAAACGAGTAGCGGATACCCAGAAGTGCCTTCGGGTGTCAGGGAAACACAATGACCTGGAAGAAGTAGGAATCGATACTTACCATCATACCATGTTCGAGATGCTGGGAAACTGGTCATTCGGTGACTATTTTAAAAAAGAAGCCATTGACTGGGCATGGGAACTGCTTACTGAAGTTTATAAGCTTAAACCGGACCGATTGTATGCTACCTATTTCGGCGGAGATAAGCAGGAGCAACTTGTTCCTGATCTTGATGCACGTGATCAATGGCAAAACCATTTGCCGGAAAACCGGATACTTCCTTTTGGCAGAAAAGACAATTTTTGGGAAATGGGCGACCAGGGTCCTTGTGGCCCTTGTTCGGAAATTCATTACGATCTGCGTCCGGACAGCGAAAGGGAAGAGGTGTCCGGAGCTACTCTGGTAAACCAGGATCACCCGCAGGTCATTGAAATCTGGAACCTGGTATTTATCCAGTTCAATCGATTGGCTTCCGGAGCGCTGGAGGGTTTACCTGAAAAGCATGTTGACACCGGGTTGGGGTTTGAGCGATTGGTAAGAGTAATTCAGGGGAAGTCATCAAATTACGATACTGACATATTTCAGCCGCTGTTAAGCCGGATTTCAGAACTTTCCGGTATCCCTTACCATAATGCCGAGGCCACAGATATCGCTATGCGGGTGATCGCTGATCATATCAGGGCACTGGCTTTTGCTATTGCTGATGGAGAAATGCCCTCAAACACCAAAGGTGGCTATGTAATACGCCGGATACTTAGAAGAGCCGTGAGATACGGTTACACATTTTTGGGGTTCCGGGAGCCGTTTTTATACCAATTGGTGGAGGTATTGTCCGGCAAGATGGGTGAGGTATTCCCGGAATTACCTCAACAAGCTGAATTTATTAGGAAAGTAATTCATGAGGAGGAGTCTGCATTTCTAAGAACATTGGCTAACGGGATGTCTCGTTTTCAAAAGTACCTTGATTCCGATACTTCCATAGAGCAAATTGACGGCGCTTTTGCATTCGAGTTGTACGATACATTTGGGTTTCCTGTCGACCTGACACAATTGATTGCCAGAGAAAACCGCCTTGAGGTTGATCTACCAGGATTCCAATCGGCCATGGATCAGCAAAAGAATCGTTCGAGGGCTGCCCAGGATAAAGATGAAGGAGATTGGGTAAAAGTATCGGAAGGCTCCGGGGTGTTATTTACCGGCTATGAAGAGCTGGAATCAGTAGCAAAAGTACAGCGCTACAGGAAAGTACAGACCAAAAACAAAAAGCATTATCAACTGGTACTGGACCGTACTCCTTTTTATGCGGAAAGTGGCGGACAGGTGGGCGATACCGGTGTAATCGAAACCAACAGCGGAAAAATACCGGTTTGGGATACTAAAAAAGAAAACGACCTAATCGTACATCTGGTAAATGAGCTTCCCGATCCCATTGATCAACCATTGAAGGCCATAGTAAACCGCCAAAAGCGGCAGGCAACAGAAAACAACCATAGTGCCACACATTTACTGCATGCCGCCTTACGCCAGGTTTTGGGCGACCATGTACAACAGCGCGGGTCGCTGGTGAATGATCAGGTACTTCGGTTTGACTTTTCCCATTTTAGCAGGATGTCTCCGGAAGAGGTGGCGAAAGTTGAGCATCTGGTGAACCTCAAGATAAGAGAAAATATAGTACGCGAAGTCAGGGAGGATGTTCCTCTTGCACGAGCCAGGGAAATGGGCGCAATGGCATTATTCGGTGAGAAATATGGGGAAAGTGTACGGGTAGTGTGCTTTGACCCGAAGTTTTCAATCGAATTATGCGGGGGTACCCATGTTAAGGCAACCGGGCAGTTAGGGTTATTCAAAATTGTATCTGAGGGTTCAGTAGCTTCAGGTATCCGAAGAATTGAAGCTATTACCGCGAGTAAGGCCGAGGAACTGGTCGATCGGCGGTTTAATGAACTGGATCAAATAGGTGAGATTCTGAAAAGCCCGGGGAATGCTGTTAAAGCGCTGAGTGCATTAGTGGACGAGCGAAATCAATTGAACCGTGAACTGGAGCGACTGCAGCGAAATGAGTTACAGCGAATTAAGTTGGATTTATTGGGTGAAATTGTGAAAGAAGCAGGTATGAGCCAGTTGATTGCAGAAGTAAAACTACCTTCAGCTCAAGCCCTTAAAGATCTGAGTTTTGAACTTAAAAACCAGGTAAATGGTTTGTTTGCCATATTAGCTGCTGATATTGATGGTAAGCCCCAGATAGCGGTAACAATTTCTGAGGAGTTGGTGAAGAGCCATGCCTTAGATGCCGGAGCTATCGTACGGGACCTGGCAAAGCACATAAAAGGAGGAGGAGGGGGGCAGCCCTTTTTTGCAACCGCCGGAGGAAAGGACCTTGGTGGATTGACAACGGTAGTAAAAGAGGGTAAAAAGACTTTGTCCAAATTGGTGATCAGCAACAAACAAAACTCATAAAATGGCCGACGGTGCATTATCAAAATACCAGCCGGTAATTGGTCTGGAAGTTCATATTCAGCTTCTCACCAAAAGTAAATTGTTTGCCCGGGATGCCAATCAATTTGGTGACGAGCCTAACACCAATATCAGCGCTATAACACTGGCGCATCCGGGAACGTTGCCAAAAATCAATCAGAAAGCCTTGGAATTGGCTATAATAATGGGCCTTGCCTGTGGGTCTGAGATTTCGCAATATTTGATTTTTGATAGAAAAAACTATTTTTACCCGGATCTTCCCAAAGGGTTTCAACTTACCCAGGATCGTACACCAATTTGTGTGGGTGGATCTATTACAGTGACTACGTCCAAAGGGATGCGGGTCATTGAATTAAACAGGATCCACCTGGAGGAAGATGCTGGTAAATCTTTTCATCCATCACATTCAAAAGACAGCCTGGTTGATTTTAACCGGGCGGGTACTCCGTTGATTGAACTGGTAACCGAACCGGTAATTCACAATTCCGAGGAAGCATTCCAGTTATTATCTGAGATAAGAAAATTGGTTACCTTCCTGAATATATGCGATGGCAACATGGAACAGGGATCTTTAAGGTGTGACTGCAATGTTTCAGTTCGGCTTAAAGGAGCCACTGAACTGGGGAAAAAGGTTGAGATTAAGAACATGAACAGTGTTCGTAATGTTCGCCGGGCTATTGAAAAGGAAGTACAAAGACAGGTCAGTGAAATTGAGCTGGGCCATGAAATTATTTCTGAAACCAGGTCTTTCGACGAAAAGTCCGGAGGGTCCAGCAGTATGCGTACCAAGGAAGAAGTAAATGATTACCGGTATTTTCCTGAACCAGACCTAAGTCCCGTTAGCATTTCTGACCAATGGATTGAAAAAATCAGGCAATCAATGCCTGTTTTGCCCGCCGAATTAAAAAAGCAACTTGAGGAACGATATTCGTTCAGCAGCGAGGACGCCTTATTTCTTACAGATTCTGTGGAAACTTTTAATTTTTTTTCAGCAGCTGTAACGCATTCGAGCAACCCGGAAAGCATTTTGAACTGGATGAAAGGACCAATCCAATCTTATCTTAAAGATCAGGGTTTTTCGGTTAACGAATTACCGCTTACACCTATTCAGGTATCCGAGTTGGCGGATATTACTGCCAGCAAGATTAGTTTTTCTGTGGCCGCTCAAAAAATACTTCCGGAATTGTTGAAAGTGCCAAATAGCACACCAAAAGCAGTTGCTGAACGTTTAGGATTACTGGAAGATCATAATGAGGATCATTTAGAACCCATAGTGCTTGATATTTTAGACTCCTTTCCGGATAAAGTTGCAGCTTACCGTAAAGGGAAAAAAGGTCTTATCGGTTTTTTCATGGGCCAGCTGATGAAGAAAACAGAATCGAAGGTGGATCCAAGAATTGCCAATGAACTTTTATCAAAGCATTTGAATTAACAGCATGTGATATGGAAAAGATACTGATACATTTTATAAGTGCGCTGATTTTGTGTAGTTGTAATCAGCAGCAGGACGGACAGAATTCAAACATTGATTTAACCGGTAAAATAAACTTCCCGGAAGAAGGACTGGTATTGCTGGAAGAATATGGAAATCAGGAAATAGCAGTGATTGATACCATTGAAGTTACCGCAAATGGTGATTTTACCCATAGTATTGCACTGGAAGAACCGGGATTCTATCGTCTGAATTTATACAACAAACAGATGGTAAATCTTATCCTTTTCCAAAAAGACCTGCAGATCGAGGTTGACGGGAATGCCGCCGATGGAAAAGTTGTGGTTACCGGTTCGCAGGATATGGAGTACCTGACAGAGATTAACCGCCTTGTTCAGGATTTTCAAAAGAATGTTGGCGGATTGAATCAACAATATGTTGAAGCAAACTCGAAAGGAGATCAGGCTGAAATGGAGCGGATACGAGCCCAATTCCAGGAAGTGAATGAACAACATAAGGAACTTCTGAAGCAAAAGGTTGGTGCGATGGGTAATTCCCTGGCGGTGCTGCAGGTAGTTGGTAACTTCAGCGCTGAAGAGGATTTTGAATTTCTGGACCAATTGGGAGTACTTTTTGCCAGCAATCCTCCGGACTCGAAACATACGCCCAACTTTCTTACCTATATCGAAAGTGTAAGACAACAGGCCAGGAACAATGAGAATTTGCAGATCGGGAAAGTTGCACCTGAAATAACCTTACCAAACCCTTCCGGTGATGTGGTGCCTTTGTCTTCTTTACGAGGAAAAGTCGTATTGATCGATTTCTGGGCTCAATGGTGCCGTCCTTGTCGTTTGGAAAATCCAAACATTGTTGAAGCCTACAGCAAATTCAAGGACAAGGGATTCGAAGTATACGGAGTTTCATTAGACCGGTCCAGGGACAAATGGCTGCAGGGCATTGAAGAAGATGGGTTACCATGGACACATGTTTCAGACCTTAAATACTGGCAGTCTGAAGCAGCTAAAACCTACAACATTAATGCCATACCGGCATCATTCTTACTGGACAGGGAAGGGAAAATAATCGCTAAGGATCTGAGAGGACCCGCCCTACAAATTAAATTAAAAGAAGTGCTGGGTTAAAAGCAGGATTTTAACGCCTCCCAAAGCTTCTTCTTCTTCTGCTGATCGACGGCTATGTCTTGCAGGTTGTCAGCAAAAACCACCGGGCAACCATCTACCAGGGATTTTTGATAAAGCTTCAGGGGCTGCTTTGCTGGCTTTATCCCAAAAAAGAAAGCGCTTGAATACTGCTGAAGATCTCTTTCCTCATTGGTCAATTCCAAATCTTCTGAGTTCACATTAACCGAGGCAAAAATTTTGAACAGGAATTCCCGATCTGGTTCTGTGAGATTCGAGGGAGTTACAATCAAATGTTTGTCACTGGTATTTGATTCATCCAACTTTGATTCATCCAACTTTGATTCAATTAAACGCGGTTTTTGATCAACCAGATAAATTTGTTCGGAGATAAATAAACTCAGGAATCCAGCATCTTCCATTTTAGTCCAGGTTAAAAATTGACTTTAATTCCAATGCATCTTTGGGATCCATGCGTTTTGCCAGTACCAACCTAAGTTGTCGCCTGCGTAAAGCTCCCTCAAATAACTCTTGTTCCGGATCGGTTTCAGGAACCAACTCAGGTACATCGATAGGCTTTCCTAATTGGTCTACCGCAACAAATGTAAAAAATGCGCGGTTGCTCTCAATCCGTTGTCCCGAAGGAATATCTTCGGCCCAAACTTCTATGGCCACCTCCATAGAGGAATTAAATGCCCTGGTCACGTGCGCTTTCAGAGTTACCACATTCCCCAGCCTGATTGGTTTCTTGAATGATACATTGTCTACCGAAGCTGTAACTACAATCCGGTTAGAATGCTTCTGAGCAGATATTGCCGAAACAATGTCCATCCAGTGCATAAGCCGCCCACCCATTAGGTTGTTCAGGGTATTGGTATCGTTTGGAAGTACCAGTTCGGTCATGGTTACACAAGACTCTCTGGCAAATTTCTTATTCTTTGACATTTGGGATTATTTTTTCCAACCCTGCTCCCCTAACAAGGGAACAAAACTAAAATAATTGTGCTCTTTTTGCTTAATTTTTTCTTCAGATAGTTTTTCAACAGTAATCATTTTTTGCCGATCTGAAGTACCTACAGGAATGACCAGTACGCCTGGTATCGATAGTTGTTCTATCAACGCTTCAGGAACAGTAGGGGCTCCTGCAGTTACGATAATCTTATCATAAGGCGCGTATGGTTTAAAACCTTTTGAACCGTCTCCAAGGATAAAGTTTGCCCGGTAACCCATGCTGCCAAGCAGTTTCTTAGCATTGAGGTGAAGCGATTTAACATATTCCACGGTATAAACCCGGGCCCCAAGTTCCAGAAGGATACAACATTGATAGCCGGAACCAGTGCCGATTTCCAAAACTTTGTCTCCGGGCTTAATATTCAGCAATTGAGTCTGTACCGCTACGGTATACGGTTGACTAATGGTTTGTCCTTCCCCAATAGGAAATGCCTTATCCTGGTAAGCATGCTCTAAAAAGGCTTTATCAAAGAATACATGCCTGGGCACTTTCTCCATGGCTACCAGTACTTTGGGGTCGCTTATTCCTTTGGCCTTCAAGGTTTTGATTAGGGAGCGACGCATCCCTTTGTGTCGATAAGTGTCTTCGATCATCTCCGTATTCCCGTTCTTGTAGCGAATATAGTCGAATATAAGCACTATAGATAGGTCAAAAAGTGCTTTGCTCTATCTATTCCTCAAATTATGGTCTTCCATTTTTAGTAAATGAGAAGTATTCATAATTTACATAACCTTACTACTCTTTATCTAATCCATGAACATCCGAATATTAAAGATTTTGTTTGTCTGGTGGTGCAGTTTGTCAATGTTATTTGGTTGTACAAATACCGCGCAGCAAGCAGATACTGTGTTGTACCATGGTAAAGTGATCACTGTTGACCAGGACTTTTCAATACAAGAGGCAGTGGCAGTTAAGGATGGTAAGATACTGGCAGTTGGAAAAGACCGGGTAATTCTGAAATTAGCAGGTAGAAATACCAGGAGAATTGATTTGCATGGGAGAACTGTTATCCCAGGCATCAACGAGGGGCATGTCCATCCGGTATCGGCTGCTCGAAAGGAATACCTTCAACCTGTTCCGGATATTCGCTCTATCCGGGAACTGCTGGGATGGATACACCACCAGGCGTCGGTTAAGAGTCCGGGTAAGTGGATAGTCCACCCAAAATTCTTTGCCACCAGGATGCTTGAAATGCGGATGCCCACTAAACTTGAACTTGACTCTGTAGCTCCTAATCATCCTGTTTTTCTGGATGGAAGCTATGGTGGCATGGTAAATTCGAGTGCCTTACAAATTTCTGAATTGAGTGCTAAGACTACCCATCCCGGGGTCCTTAAAAATAAAGAAACCAATGAACCAACGGGTTTCATTCGTCGGTCGGCATTCGGGTTACTCAAACTTCCACCAGACGACGGAATGAGCCAGCAGCAACAGTTGGAAGTTCTCAGGGAATTGTTGCAATTGTATAATCAGGTTGGTATTACTTCTATATGTGCGGGCTCCGGTGGTCCCGGCGATCTACAATTATTCCGTTCGTTAAGGGAAGCAGGTCAACTGTCAGTACGGGTTTTTCAAAATATGTATATCCCTTTTGATCCGCATATAAGCCTGGATGAAATGCGTAAAAGTTTAAGTAGTTTTCAATACACTACAGGAGATGGTGATGAATGGGTGAAAGTTGGCGCATTGAAAACACTGGTCGACGGTGGAATTCTTACCGGTACGGCTTATCTGCGGGAACCTTATGGAAAAAATGCCGCGGATGTTTATGGTATTTCCGATCCTGATTATCGTGGCTATTTGAATTTAACTAAAGAAGAACTGACCAGGATCGGTACCGCTGCCAATGAGTTCGGCTGGAAATTCACTTCACACATCACAGGAGGAGGAGGTGTTGATGAGTTTCTTGCCGCCATGGAGGAAGTAAACAGATTAAGTCCGATTAATCAAAAGCGGTTTTCTATTATCCACGGGAATTTTTTTACGGAAAATGCCATTCATAAAATGGCCAGTATGGGGATTTATGCAGATATGCAACCAGCATGGTATTATAAAGATGCCGACTTGTTATTTCAGGTGCTTGGTGAAAAACGAATGAATACTTTCCATCCGTATAAGTCTTTAATCGAGGCGGGCGTTCTGGTAAACGGGGGATCCGATCATATGGTTAAGTTCGACTCCTACACTTCTATCAACCCTTATAACCCCTTCCTGGCTATCTGGTCGCTGGTGACCAGAAAAACGGAAAGGGAACAAATCTACAGTGCAACGGAATCGATCAGTAGGGAACAGGCACTAAAAATGTACACCATAAACAATGCCTACGCATCTTTTGAGGAAGGGATCAAAGGGTCGATCGAAACAGGGAAATTGGCAGATCTTGCGGTACTATCGCAGGATATCCTAACTTGCCCGGAAGAAAAGATCAAAGACATTCAGGTATTGCTCACAATGATAGACGGCGAAACAGTATACAGGAATCCATTAATTTTGAACGATCAATAAAATCATATCAATCTAAATCACAATCCATATGAAAATCCCACTACAGCCCATCAATATTTTTATAATGCTGACAGTATTGATATCCTGTAACAAACAGACAAATCAGTCTTACGACGAACCGAAAAATGAACAGATTGAACTTCGTGTTGGCGATTATCTGACGGAGGCTGAGGGGGCTAAAATGTTAGAGGAGCTTTCCAGGAATTACCAAACCGCAGCAGATTGGAAATCCAGATCAAAGGCAATCAAAGCACAGATTCGTAAAGGGGCTGAACTAGATAAAATACCTGAAGAACATTGGACAGTACCAATCAAGGTGGTTCAGGGCAACAAGTATGAAATGGATGGTTATAGTGTGGAGAATATTTCTTTGGAAATGTTTCCGGGATATTTAGTAAGTGGGAATCTTTATAAACCCTTGACAATAGATGAGAAAGTGCCCGCGGTCTTAAGCCCCCACGGGCATTGGTTCAAACCTGAAGATTATGGGAGATTTCGGGCAGATATGCAGCTAAGATGTGCTTCACTAGCTAAGATGGGTGCAGTGGTATTTGCCTGGGATATGTTCGGAACTGGAGAAGACGTGCAGCATGAACACCGTAGTGCGGATGCACTAACCTATCAATGCTTTAATGGAATCAGGATTTTAGACTTCCTAAGCTCGCTCGACTACGTGGACCCTGAACGAATCGGTATAACTGGCGCTTCAGGTGGCGGAACCCAAAGCTTTTTGATTGCAGCGCTGGATGACAGGATTTCAGTCTCTGTTCCAACCGTTATGGTCTCTGCTCACTTCTACGGTGGATGTGTTTGTGAAAGTGGTAAGCCCATTCACAAATCAGGTGACTTTGAAACGAATAACGTAGAAATAGCTGCTTCCATAGCTCCAAAACCCCTGATGATCATGGGTGATGGTGATGACTGGACCAGAAATATTGCAACGGTTGAATTTCCCTATATTCAAAATATCTACCAATTGTTTGACGCAGCTAACGATACCGAATACGCCTATTTTGAGGATGAAGTACACGATTATGGTATTTCGAAACGAAAAGCGGCCTACGGATTCCTCGCCAAACACCTTGATTTGGATTTGACCCAGATTCAGGATAGCAACGGTGAGATCGATGAAGGATTTGTAACCCTGATGGATACTACTCAGTTGAAGGTTTTTCCTGATAAACACCTGGTTAAAGTCCAGTAAGAAGGACAATGGTCAAACTTTTGCGATACTTTTGTTAAATTTCTAAGCTTATGTTTACGGGGATCATCGAGTCAGTAGGTGTATTGGAAGAGACCAGGTTGGATGGAAACAACCGAGTGCTAATTATTAACTCAGCAATTGCAGCCGATTTGAAAGTTGATCAGAGCCTATCCCACAATGGCGTATGCCTGACGGTGACTTCTCTTATCGGTGCTGACCGCTACCAGGTGGTGGCAGTTCCAGAGACGCTGCAACGCACCAACCTGGGTGCCCTTTCATTAGGAGATTTAATAAACCTGGAGCGTTCGATGGTTCTGGGAGGACGGCTAGATGGTCACCTGGTTCAGGGTCATGTTGACCAAACTGTAACGTGTGAGAGCATTAGGGAAGTGAACGGTAGCTGGGAGTTTGTTTTCGAATTTGGTGGCAAACACCCGATAATTGAGAAAGGCAGTGTGTGTCTTAATGGGGTGAGCCTGACTTGCTATAACCTCACGGAGAACACTTTTCAGGTTTCAGTTATCCCTTATACCTATGAAAATACCAATTTCAAATCCATTAAACCGGGTAACCTGGTTAATCTGGAGTTTGATATGATCGGAAAATACCTAGCAGCGATTCTGAATCTAAGATCTTAGATTCAAAACGCTATTTTTCTGCAAATTGGTCGGCCAACAGGTTAATCTGATCATCGGTTAAATCTTGTCCTGCTATCACCAACCGGTATTTAAAAACCGCCGATTCGCCTGTCTTCAATTTGAAATTTAACTCATTGTTACCCTGAGAGAAAATCCGCTGTCCCAGATTGTTGGCGGCAAACAATCCATAACCCCTGGCATGCCAATAGGTGGGGTATCCGGGATTTCCGGGATGATCAATAATGACTACAGATACCAACTCACCGCTTATTTCACCCGACAACTTCATCCATCGGCACCTTGAACCCCACACACCCGCTCCTTCCAATCCCAGAGCACTCCGGTAGCCTCCCCCGGCTAACTTGCTATCCGAGCGAACGGCATTAATAATTGCTCCTGTCGAATCTAGTTGTTTAATGGATTCATCGGATGGAAGTTCCAGTTCACCGGCTACCCTAATGGCGAACAACCCCTCTTTATTATCTTTAAAGGTTACCTCAGAGGTTGCTTTCAGGGTGGAGATCCGGTCGATAATTCGTATCGGATCATTAACCTCAAACTCGAAGCTGGTGTGTTCTTCCAGTAGTGTGATATAGTCCCGGGTTTCCCAGTTAGCAGAAGCAGCCAGCATTGCTCTCCCGGATCCGCTTTGTACCTTCTCCAATGTTTGGTGCACAATTACACCATATTCGTGTTTTTTATCTTCCGGGATAGTTGATGAGTTGTTCCAGAAATCCAAGCCGTTAACATTCCCATAATTAAACCAAACCCCAACCTGGTGTGGATGATCCACCCGGTCTCCGGCTTTGTCAATAAACGGATAACTTCTGGTTAACATATTCCCGGCAGGGGAGATCACCGGCCATAAAACCGGTTTTTTTAAATCTTCCGAGTAAACGAAAGAGGTAAATAGTTCGCCATCTACCTTTATATCCACTTTACTATGGTTGATGACATTGACCACTTCGATTTGATTGCCACCGGAATCCTGAGCATATGCCCGTGGCATTCCAAAACAGGCCAGCAAAAATAGAATGGACTTGATTACTCTAGAAACCACGCATTACGGTTTTATTATACATTTTCCGACACTACATAGGGATGTCGATAACTCCTGGATAACATCATATCTGCCTCCGGATCATTAACAAACTTTTCGTAATTACCGTTAAAAGTTAGCTGCCGTTTAAGACGAAAGGCTATGTTGGCCAGAATAGGTAGGTCGGAAGAGATTACTCCTTCCCTTACATCGCAGTTTAAATCATGATCATTACCAGACCGAATTGCATCGATGAAATTAGCATAATGCTCGGTCCCTCCCGGCGCTGCCATAAAGGTGGGGTCATTGGAAATTTGCGAATTTTCTTTAGAGCTGGCAAAAGGTTCTTTTTCCCGTTCACGATAAGCTTGCCAGGTACTCCCGTTTAATTCTAGATAACCTTCTGTACCGTAAAACATATTTCCAATCCTGATGTCAAGGCTGGATTCTGCATTTGTATACCTCCCACGGGTCTCAAATTCCAGGATCTTACCATCGTTGTAGGTGAGCAGGGAAGTTTGGGTATTAGGGGTCTCCTGAGAACACTCTTTTGGATCGATTCCAAATATTCCACCAGCGGAAGCAATGGTAACCGGGTGTTCGTTCTTATTCAAACCCCACCGGGCAATATCAAATTGGTGCGGCCCTTGATTTCCGGTATCTCCATTTCCGGTATTCCAATGCCAGTGCCAGTTGTAGTGGCCTCTCTTTTCGTTATAAGGACGGTATTGTGCCGGTCCCAGCCACATATCATAATGCAACTCTTCAGGTGGCATACTGTCTTCAGCAATACCAAAAGAATCTCTTGGTTTATAGCAATTCCCCTTGGCCAAATAAACCTCCCCGATGCCGCCTTCATGCAAAAATTTAATAGCCTGCTGTACATTGGTAATAGACCGATTCTGAAAACCTACCTGGATTCGTACATTGTATTTACGTCCGGCCTCAATCATCTTTTTACCCTCAAAAACATTATGATTGGAAGGTTTTTCAACATATACATGTTTGCCTGCCTGTGCCGCCCAGATGGTGGCCAGCGCATGCCAGTGGTTGGGGGTGGCAATGGATACTGCATCAATTTCTTCGTCGTCGAATACCCTGCGCATATCCCATTCGGTTGCAGGTTTGCTACCTATTGCATCCTGAACCAGTTTTACCCTTTCCGGGTACATAGATTCATCAACGTCACAAATGGTTTTCAACAATACATTGCGGTTGTCCTTTAATGCACACCACCTTTTTAGA
>BQJT01000094.1 GCA_021604845.1 Cyclobacteriaceae bacterium | reverse complement strand
GGGGTGCCGAGCCCGGTTGTAAACAAAATAACGTTGGCGCCCGAACCAGCCAGACCAGTGGTTGATTCTACATCATTACCTGGAGTACAAAGCAAGCTTAGGCCGTCACGATAAGCGTATTCTGTATAATCAAGAATATCTGAAATAGGAGAAGTGCCACCTTTCTTAGCCGCACCGGCAGACTTCATAGCGTCAGTGATCAATCCATCCTTAATATTTCCAGGTGAAGGGTTCATATCAAACCCGGATCCCACCTTGACCGCTGATTTTTCATAGGCCCTCATCAGATTACTGAATTTAATCGCTTTGTCCTGATCCTCAATCCGGTCAATCAATTCCTGTTCAACCCCACAAAGCTCTGGGAACTCCGAAAGAATTGCTTTTCCCCCTAAAGTGACAATCAGGTCTGATACCCTTCCCAGTGTGGGATTGGCTGAAATTCCCGAGAATCCGTCTGATCCTCCGCACTCCAGACCAATGGTTAACTTACTAAGCGGCGCTGGCTGCCTTTCAATTTTATTTACCTGTACCAATGCATCGAAAGTGCGGGTCACTGCCTGGCGCATTAACTCCTCTTCTTCACCAATGGTTTGCTGATCCAGGATGATCAGGGGTTTATTGAAATCAGGGTTGACCGCCTTTAAACTTTCATTGAACAACTCTATCTGCGCGTTTTGACAACCCAGACTTAATACGGTGGCTCCGGCCACGTTCGGATTGTTAACATATCCGGATAGTAGTCGGCAAAGGATTTCAGCATCTTGTCTGGTTCCTCCGCAACCACCTTGATGAGTGAGAAACTTTATTCCGTTAACGTTCTTAAAAGGTGTAGCACCTCTGCTGCCCGGTACCTCTGATTTACCAATTTGACCTGATTTGTGCTCGCTAACCAAACGCTCCAGGTATTTTACATATTTATTTTCTTTTTCGTATCCTAACACCCTGTAGAAGGCGTTTTTCAGCACTTCAATATTTCGGTTTTCGCAAAAAACCAGGGGGAACACCAACCAGTAGTTTGCCGTGCCCACCTGGCCATCCTCCCGGTGATAACCCAGGAAAGTCTTTTCCTTCCAACCAGATACATCAGGAGCGGTCCAGCTTACTTCATCCTGTTTGGAACTTGAGTAGGAAGAGGTTTTATGACTAACGTTCTGTACCGTGATGGCGCTACCCATTTGAATTGGCTGTGTGGCAGCTCCAACCAGTACTCCATACATGTAAATACTGTCTCCGGTAGCAAGGTCCGTTAAAGCTACTTTATGCTTGGCAGAAATATTTTCCCTGAGTTCGATTTGCAGACCATTGACCTCTATGGTTTGACCCTGGTTTAGATCTGAAAGACAAACTGCAATATTGTCCTGGCGATTTATGGTGATGGCTTGATTCATATTAAGACGATTGAATCATTTCAATGGATTCGTTTATAGGTTGTTGGACTAATTTCTCATAAGCATTTATTACAGCATCCATTAGTAACGGGTATTTAGTCAAATCCTGTCCCCAAAAGTCGGTGTTGGATAATATTGTACTGATCAGCAGCTCAATATCTGTCTCCTGCCGTCTTGAATTGAAAAATTCCAAATACTTTTGATCATCGTTCAGCGCAATGCCAATGCTATCGGCTGTGAGATATAATTTAATAAGTGAAGCAAATGCCGTACATAATCTAATAGGTGCCCGATTCTTTTCGCTGAGGTAACCGAGGATTGATGGCAACACCCTTACCTTGAATTTCGAAATGGAATTAAGTGAAATGGACTTCAGTTCATGCCGGATAAACGGATTCCTGAATCTTTCGATTACATCGTTGGCAAACTGATCCAATTCTTCCTCTGGTAAATCCATGGTAGGTATGATCTCTTCAAAGATCAACTCACCTATAAAAGGGCCCAGCACCGAATCTTCTACAGCTTCTTTTACCGTTTCGATACCTGCTAACAGGCCAACCGGTACCATAGAAGTATGAGCACCGTTTAAGATACGTACTTTACGGGAACGGTAAGGGGTCTGATCATTTACATATTTGACATTCAACCCGAATTTATGTGCAGGAAAAATTTCCTGTAACGCTTGAGGTCCTTCAATAATCCAAAGGTGAAACAGTTCAGAAGCAACTACCAGTTGGTCATCGTAACCGAGTTCCTGCTTAATTTCATCAATCTCCTCTCTTGGATAACCCGGAACAATGCGGTCTACCAGCGTGTTTGCAAAGTAATTGGAATCTTGGACCCAACGGCCGAACTCTTTTGATAACCCCCATAATTCAACATACTGTAGAATCGCCTGGAAAAGTTTATCTCCGTTGCGATCAATTAGTTCGCACGGGATAATTCCAACACCTGAATCGGCTGCACCTTCAAAGTGGTGGTATCTGGCTAGCAAAAACTGGGTCAATTTTCCAGGAAAGGTCTTTGCAAGTACCCCGTTATCCGGGTTATCATCCGCGTCAAAGACGATTCCAGCTTCGGTAGTATTGGAGAGAATTAAAGAAAGCTCCGGGATGCGAGCTAATTCTAAGTATGCATCAGGATCGGTAAACGGGTTTAAGGTTCGCTGAATACATGATATCAGGCGTTGTTCATTTTTTACCTGCCCATTGGACAAACCGCGCATTAGCAGATGATAAAGTCCCTCTTGCTTTTCCAACAGGTCAACCAGGCCATGTTCAATCGGCTGTACTACTGCAACCCCTGCATTGAAGTCTGCTTTTTCATTAAGCACATCAATCATCCAGTCAGCAAATGCCCGCAGGAAATTACCCTCACCAAACTGGACAATTTTAATAGGAAAGTTGGTGGTGATGTTAGCAGTGTCTCTGGAAAGTAATTTCATCAATTTATAACAAGTGGTAAGCTTTTGGTGGTTGAGGTTTGTTCAATTCTTTTTGCAAGGTTGTCAAACGTAGCCAACGAAATTCTGCAAAAAATCAAAAATTCAGTAGGTTGTCTAATCAACATGAAAATTACGAAATAGTTATGATAATAAACTACATCTTAAGTCATACTGCCATGATTAAACCGGTATTCAAATTGAAAACCATTCAAAAGGTTCGATCAGGAGTTTCCTGACAGGAGTGGGCGGTGTTTGAGATCAGCTGCTAAATCTTTTATCAGTGATTCGCAATTTTTCTAGTTTAGTAGTTTACCGATTTCTTTCCAGGTAACCAGTTTTATATTATTTTCTTCAATAATTTTACGGCATAGATCGCTGGTGAAGAAATCGAAATCCTGTTGTCTCCAGGAAGCACCATAATTCGGATGATTTATAGTTACCGCTTGCATTTCCTGGTTATCATAGGCAGGATGAATCAACAGTACTGAGACTCCCGGAGATAATGAGGTCAATACATCGGAATAAAATTCCTTCATTCCTGCCTGATAGTTTTCCGGAAATGCCATATATACCTGATCCACTAGTAAAACATCTTCTGGCACAGACGGTTTCTCACCTGGAAACATATTTAACACATTATTGCTTAGCATTAGGGGAACCTGGTATTCCCGCCCAAGTTTGAGGTAAACCCTAAAAAATTTTTCATTGAACAAACTCCCCATATGTGAGTCCAGATGGGTGGGCTCGAGACCTGCAGCTAAGGACCGCTCGATTTGTGCACGGAGCTCGGTTTCAACCTCTTCAACACTGGCATGGCTGATGACGTCAGCTACATTGTCATAAAAGTATCCCTGCTCGTTCACCAAGCCCGGCACCTGGTGAACCGGTGCCACGGGTCCCCATTTTAAAATGTCCCATTCCGAGGTCAGGGTGAGGTGCAGCCCCAAATCTGTTTCGGGATTACTTTTATGCCATTGGACCACCTCATTGAACCATGGGCATGGAACCATCACACTAGCTGAATTAACCATACCTAGTTCAAAAGCGTCAAAAGTTGCCTGATTCTCGGAATGCGCCACACCAAGATCATCAGCATGCAGAATCAACAGTTTGGTATCAGTTGAATAACCCAGTTGCTCAACCAACGATTGAGGTTGGGCTGATGTTGCTGTGAGAAGAAGAAGGCAAGTTAAGAGAGCACGTATATTCATAATCCAATGATTTAAAACTGGATACAGGTAATATCCCGGTAATTAAGGTAATAATCAATTTGTAAACTAATGTTAGTATAGGGTAATAAAGTGAATTCGGTCTGACTCTAATATCGGCGATACCGACCGGAGTTATAACCGGACAGTACGAATATAATCGATCACCAATAACTTATGACCCAAAACTCAGATCTCAATGCATTATAATGTTATATTGTTAACAAAAACCATAAATCATCTGTATGTCATTCAGGATCACATTGATAGTACTTGTCCTTTTCATATCCTGTCAACAACAGGAGCCACCGGTAGGAGAGAGATCTCTCACGGGTGAATCGACTGCGCCTGGCATTGCCTCTATAAATAATGTACCTATTGGTGATAAAGTAATTGCCATACAAGATGTGACATTGATAGATGGTACCGGCCGCGATCCTGTTTCAGGTGCTGTAGTTATCATAAAAAACAACATAATTGACGAAATAGGAACATCGGAGACTGTGTCAATCCCCAACGATGCGGAAATTATTTCCGGTCAGGGACTGTCATTGTTACCTGGTTTCATAGACGCCCATTTTCATCTGAACAACGATCAACTTCCTAATCTGATGTTAAAACGGGGAACTACCTCTTTGCGAGACCCAGGTGCCTGGATTGAGTCGTACCATGGGGTAATGGAATCGGACCTTACCGCTCCGAGACTATTTCTTACCGGGCCCCACCTGGACCAGCCTCCTCCGGCTTATCCGAAGAATTCCTATTTGGTAAGAGACTTGGTGGAAGCACGTTATGCGGTGAATAAATTCGCTGATCAGGGAGCGTCAGCGATCAAGGTTTATTTCAGGCTGCCACCACTGATAATTGAAGAAATATGCAAGACTGCCGACCAGAGAGGAATACCGGTGGTAGCTCATTTGGAAATTACCCGGGCTACAGATGCTATAGTTGCGGGAGTTGATGGTATTGAACATATAACCTCTTTTGGGTCCGACTTACTTCCTGTGTTTGAAGCAGAACAGTATATTCAATCTGTTGTTGCCGATAACAGTGCGCGCAGGATGGGCAGATATGAGGTCTGGAATGCCATCGATTTGAGTAATGAGCGGGTTGATTCTTTATTAAGGTTCCTTAAGCTAAAAGGAACGGTGGTAAGCCCTACATTGGGAGCTTTTGAGCACCAGTACCGCACTGAGACTTTGGCCAGTGAGCAGGCCTTTACACTAGGAGGGAGTACAACAACCAACGATAAAATCGATTCTATTAAGGTTAATGCTTTCGAAAACATGATGGCTTTTGTTGGAAGAATCAACCAGGCTGGTATTCCAGTGGTGGTAGGGTCACACTCCTGGGTTCCTTATCAAAGAGAAGTAGGGTGGGCCTTCCAACGAGAAATGGAGTTGCTGGCAGCCTCCGGTTTGACTAACATGGAAGTAATTCAAGCCGCCACCATAGAGAATGCACGATTTTTACGGATTCAGGATCGTTTAGGCACTATTGAAGTTGGGAAACAGGCAGATCTGTTACTACTGGAAGGTGATCCTTCCAAAGATCTGCAGGCAATTTACAAAGTGAACCGGGTGATGTTGAATGGTAAATGGGTGGAATAGAGATTACAAAGTTTCCTTGTAAGCATTAGATGGTATTACGTTTCCTTCTTTTTGCTGGTCTAATCAATCAAATCATAATGAATTTTTCCTTACTATAGCCAAGTGTATAGGAAGTTTATACTTATTATTTATTGTTTTTATTGAATAATTCGTAAGTTTATGAAACATACGTTGACAATATCTCTTTCAAACGTAAACTAAATCTCACTCAACAACCTAAAATGCCGAATCACCAGGGATCATATACTGAAAAGGAAATTTACGGTCAGCCTGAGCTGTGGCGAAAAACTTACCAGTTGGTCTATTCGGAGAAACGTTGGATTAAAGAGCTATTTGATAAGGTTACCGCAAATCCTGCAACAGAAATTATACTTACTGGTGCCGGGACCTCCGGTTTTATCGGCAACACCGTGGAAGGAATCGTTCAGAAGGAGCTTGGGCTGCGTACGCGTGCAGTTGCTACCACCGATCTGATCACGCATCCGGAATATTTTTTATCCAAAAAGAATGCCACATTGTTGATCTCATTTGCCCGTTCCGGAGATAGCCCGGAAAGTGTTGAAGCTTACCGAATAAGTGATCAATATTGCAAGCATATAGATCATTTGATAATAACCTGTAATCGGGACGGCGCCTTAGCCAGGAAAGCAGTTAATAATAATACCTACGTCTTACTGTTGCCGGAAGGAGCCAACGACCAGGGACTGGCCATGACTGGCTCGTTTACATCAATGTTGCTGACGGCGTTATTGGTAACGGGTATCGATAATTTAGAAAGTAACCAACGGTATGTTGACCTGGCTGCTACCTATAGCAACAGAGTCCTTGAACAATATATGGGCCAGTTAAAAACGATTGCGGCCAAAAAGTTCGAAAGAGTGGTGTTACTTGGCAGTGGATCAAACCTGGGAATTGCCAGGGAAGGGGCCTTAAAAATACAGGAGTTGTCTGATGGTGCGATTATTTGCACCTATGATTCTTTTTTAGGGTTCAGACATGGACCAAAAGCTGTAGTTAACAATAAAACATTAATTATATATATTTTCTCAGGAAACCCGTTGGTTTACCAGTATGAACTGGATCTGGCGCAATCCATAGAAGAGAAATCTAATTACCTGGACACGTTAGGTATTCGTGAATCTGATATTCCAGAGTTGGCTCTGGGTAATTCTATTCTATTAAACAGTCAGGAGTCACCACAGTTAAAGCAATTTTTTACGCTCTGCGCCATTATTCCCATTCAGGCACTTGCCTATTATAAGTCGGTAAATCTGAAGTTGGATCCGGACAACCCATCCAGGAACGGGGCTATATCAAGAGTAGTTCAGGGTGTAACCATTTATTCGAGATAATTATTCAGTCCGAAATGCGGCAGGCCATCTACCTGACATTAAACTGGTTGGAAACCTATGCTACCTGATATTGCCATCAAAGGATCCAAAATTTTCAAACCAAACATTCAAAATGAACTCTAGTGTTACCTTGATGCCAATACTGGCGTGGTTAGTGATATTCTGGGCTGTTTTACAGTCAGAAGTTCTGGCGCAAAAGACCATCTATGTCAGACCCGTGGAAATCGATGATGTGCTGACAAACCCGGGCATCGGGTTTACAACTTTTCAGCGGTTCAACGGCGATGATTTGAATGAGGGAGCCGGTTGGACCGAAGGTTTTCCCATAGAATACCAGGATTTTGATGGAAATCTCGAAAATGAAAATCACCCAATGACAACAATTGCTTATTTCCGGGTGTATTGGAAATTCATGGAACCTGAAATGCATCAATATAACTGGGCAATGATCGACAAAGCCCTTAAAACGGCTCGGGAACGGCAACAAACCCTGATGTTGCGTATTGCACCTTATGGCAGTAACGCCGAACGGGATGTTCCAACCTGGTACAGGAATCTGGTGGGGGAAAGGGATGAGTGGCTTCCTTCAGGTAAAGGGTGGCGCGTGGATGCTGAAGACCCAAGATATGCCCAGTATTTCGGCAGCATGATTGCGGCGCTGGGGCAACGATATGACGGCCATCCGGATTTAGAGGCGGTTGACTTGTCAATCGTGGGATTTTGGGGCGAAGGCCGGGGTTCCGCAAGGCTGACCGAAGGTACCAGATCGGCACTGGTTAATGCCTACACGGACAACTTCAGCAAAACGCCACTTATTATGTTGCTAACGGATAAGAAGACCAACGAATACGGACTGTCTCAAGCCAATGTGGGCTGGCGGGTGGATTGTATTGGAGACCTGGATTTTTGGGCCGATGAACAAGATGGATGGAGCCATATGTATCGCGCCTATCCATGGGGCATTGTAAATAAGGGAATGTCAAATGCCTGGGAAACTGCTCCTGTCAGTCTGGAAATTTGCGGTACTATGACCCGTTGGAAGGACCAGGAGGGTTACACCGAAAAAGAAGTGGAATACATAATTAACGAAACCTTAAAATGGCATATATCTTCGTTCAATGCAAAATCTTCGGCAGTACCTCTGGAATGGCAGCCCCAGGTGGATCGTTGGTTGAAGAAAATGGGCTACCGTTTTGTATTGCGCAATTTTGCTTTTCCTGAATTCGTAGAAGCCAACCAAAAGCTAACTTTTAAATCCTGGTGGGAGAACAAAGGGGTTGCACCTTGTTATAAGAATTTTCATCTGGCCTTCCGATTAAAAGGCGACAAACGGAGCGAAGTAATACTGACCGATGCTGACGTTAACCACTGGCTTCCGGGGGACAATATCTATGACAGTTCGGTGTTTATTCCCAAGGATATGCCTGGTGGTAAATATGAACTTCAGGTTGGAGTTGTCGATTTACAATCAAGAACACCCAAAGTAAAACTAGCCATCGAAGGACGGGATGCAGATGGTTGGTACACCATTAGTAGCATTGAGGTCAGAAATTGAGGGATCTTCTGCCTAATTACAGTGCTAAGCGGTCATTTCTTAGCAGCAATGATCAATGTGTGCTCCGGTCCGGCAACACCCGCCAGGTTAACTGTTCTGAATGCCATTTGATTATCGCTGCTGGTAAGTTGTAAGGTCAAACTATCTCCAATATTCTCCCATTCTTTTGCAGAGGCTGTTTTCAGTTGATAGGTCAACAGGTTCGGTGTAGTGGAAGTTAAACGTACCAGCGCCTGGTTATTTTCAATGCTTACTTTTGAAGATATCGTATTAGGGGTCCATTCGATGGCTTTTCTGTGCTCTACTTCTTTGATGAACTCAGTTCCATACGCCCAATGTGGATTACCGTCCCATATCCAGGTGTTGTCTTTGAAATAGTCATCGGCGTACATTATCAGATAGGACAATTGATCACGGTTATGGGGCCTGCCGGTAAACCGGTCACTGGTTCTTTCCCAGGAAATCCAGGTATAGACCTGGGCAAAATCCTTTTTGGTGGTTTGTATCATTTCACCTGAAGCATTTTTAACCAGGTCATATGGTATCGGGCGGCGATCATGTCCAGTGACCAGAACTATATCGCGTGCTTCGTTCCTTAGATATTCGTCTCTGATTTCCAGAGCTGATAAAGGAATACCATCTTTTTCAAAGTGGTGGTTGTACTTAGCATCCGATAAAAACCACTTTTTGTACGTATTGGACCAAACTTCATTAATCCCATGATGAAAATCAGGTCCACCTGGTACGCCGGGGCCAGCGCCCAAGCACCGGGTTATATATCCGTGGGCATTTAATAAGGCATTTTGTACAATCATGTAATGTCCGCAATGGAACCCATGTCCGTCGATTGCTGCATCTAAAATGCCTTCAGGCGACCCCTCTCCGGGATAGCTGGTCTCAAAATCACTTATGTGTATAATTTCCCCGATCCATTCTCTTAAAAGCAATATTCTTCGGAATTCATCTTCCTCTCCATGCAAAATTGTGTCCGGCAGATATTTCTCCTTTAAGGCAGCAACTTTGGGAGAGGATAAATCTTCGTAAGACTCAAAGACGGTATTTGGCAGGTACTCCTGATTGCTTATATCCGCCACATAGTATTCTTGCTTCGAGTTGCATCCAGAGTGCAGCACCAGTAAAATCAGTGGTACAAGTAAACGCTTGATTCCTGTGAACATTTTTACAATTTATAATAATTTAAAACCCTCCAGCAGGGTTTATACTATAGGTCACTACCCCATTCGGACAGTTTGGCGACTTTTATAAATGAACCTGGTTCATTCAAATTTTTGTAAAGACTTTCTGCCCAGTGATAGGAGGAAGGTAATTCTCCTATAGCAACCACTTCTTTCGGGAAGTGCAACCCGGTAACCTGCGGTAAGTCAGTAATCTGTAAGCAATTAAGCATCTCAATTGATTCGCCGGTACCGTCGGGTTGACTGGGTGCATTCTGTGTGGCCGGTGGGTCTTTTAGGATCAGGGTCTGAACATTCCCGTCGAGTAACGCGGCATATGAAGCAACTGCAGTCATTTCTCCCCGGGCCGCAATCCTGATTTTATCCGGGTCTACTCCCGGAATTTCGCGGAGGGCTTCCAGGCACCTGAGCAGATCATAAACACGCATTGAAGCAACGGTTCTGCCAGTCCAGGCCGAAGACCTTCGAACATACCACTGCAAGGATGGTGCCCACCCGGTTTCTCCTATTCCCCTGGCTTCAAAAATGGCTACTTTCCCCTGAACTCCATAGGTCATTGAAAGAGATGCCCATTGTTCTTCATTGGGACTTTTCAAAACCAACAAAACCGGCGTTTTTCCATTTTCAGGGTAATTTCTGCGAAGTGATAGTTTTAGTCTCCAACCTTCTTCCGGTACAAAACTGTAATCCTGGCGGCCACGGTTGGCTTGAAACTCCAGCCGGATATCCAGAGGCGCAGGTTGTTTGGGAAAAGCCCCAAAGGTTTTATCCTTTAGGAAATCCAGTACTTCCTTTCGATAGTTATTTAACTGCTCAATACTGGTAATTTCCGGGGCTTTTGCAAGATTCACAAAAGTATCCTGGATGGTCTTGGTACGGTCGTCTGCAGGTGGACCCTCCACGTAAGCGGTAAGTGCCTCCACCGGTAATTCTTTTTCGATATCAACAGTACCAATGGATTCAGCTGATACTTCTTTTCCCATTAGTTCCTTTAGAAAGAAGGACAAAATGACCGGCCGGAATTCCTCGTTGGATCCATAGCTGTGACCTCCACCTGCTTCCTCCATCCGAATGTTCTCCGGCGCCCCATAATAATTATAAATGGGTTTTATTTTGTCATAAAGCGTACGTACCGCTTCAATGGAGTAATACAGGTCTCTGTTTGTCTGGGCAATCATAAAGGGCCTGGGAGCAATTTGAGCACCCACATCAGAAAAGTCGATAGAATAGGTATTGATTGGCATCATGCAATCGCAATGGTCGTCGATTGTACGTTGACATATTTGTCCCTCTAATGAACCGGCGCCAGCTACCGCCGCCGCCGCTTTGATGCGCCGGTCGATGGCAGGCAAATACCAACTTTGTGAACCACCCCCTGAAATGCCGGTCACTCCCAGTTTGTCCTGATCTACCTCAGGCATTTGACATAACAAGTCCAGGCCCCTGATGCCGTTCCAGACCTCTACCCCGGCGGGATTGTACCCCTGGCTGTACCATTGAAACCATCCAAGTTCGTAGACTCCCAGATGTTCACCTTTTACCTCACCCCGCTGAATGGTCTCTATGATCAGACAAACAAATCCGTTTTGAGCAAAACTCTTTGCATGTGCCTGATAGTTGTATTTTTGATTGTGGGCATGTCCGCACACATAAAGAATGGCCGGGGCTTTTTTCTTAATATCATCCGGAACATAAAGGTTAGCTGCCACATACAGGCCCGGTAAAGATTCATAGTACAGCTTTTCGATGCGGTATCCATCTTTTTGTATTACACCCGTTTTGGTGACCTTGACCGCGGGCCGTTCTCCGGAGACTGGCTTTCCCTGTAAACCCAGCATTTCTATCAACTCTTGATGCCGTTGATCGCGAACGGTCTCCCAATCTTGCAAACTGCCAATCGAACTCAAAGAATTGGTGGTAATATTGCTGGCAACATGGTTCAGGTAGAAACGTATGTTATTGTGTTGGTCCTCGATTGGGGCAACCGAATAAGGAAACTGCTGTGCAACCGTCACCAGGGAGTGCAATAAAAAAATGAGGGTTAAAGTACTGGTTACTTTTTCTTTCATGGTAATTTATCTGAAACAATAAGGTTAAATTTCAATTTTCCTGTCTATTTATGGTCTTCAGGAAACATCTTAAGCCATTTTCTGGCATTTCCGGAATATAATTTATCTACTATTATTTTAGGAAGTTTTAAACCCCTGAAATCACCGGAGATCAGGTCGCTGGTCATGGCATCATCTGAAACGAAGAACTTCCAATCGCGTAACCAGGTTTTATGCATGCTGTTTTGCAGCTCAGCTACCTCCCGGCTGCCACTGTCTGCCATATCAGTAGCATAGAGTAAGCGATCCTGGTATTTTATGAAAAAGGCCCGGACCTTATCAGGTTCATGTTGGGTTTGATAAAATAGCTGACCCATCCTGGCCGCCAGGTCTACGGACATATTGGGAAATCGGTCCAATCGCTTTGCCAGTTCATCAACACTCCATTCCAGGCTTCCCACGTGAGCACCAATAAAGATCAGATCAGGATTGTTTTCCAACATTCTGTCCCTGGCAGCAATCTGTTCTTCGTAGCTTGGCAAGTCTGGGTGGTTATACATGTGATACTGTGGATGCTCTTCAAAGTAAACCTTGTCATTGTTAGTGGTCATTTCTTCAATAGGCAACCAGCAGTTTTTAGGCTCCCCCAAATGACCTATCACCGGTACTCCTTTACTGGCCAACCACTTGAAAATAATGTCCAGTTTGGGGTCATCAACCATTACCTGGTTTCCATTTTTGTCCCTAAATACCATACCTATGTTTTTCCAGACTTTTACTGCTACCGCACCTTCCCCGATGCCTTTATTAAGCCAGTCTCTGGTTTGCTGCAGCCATTCCGGATCATCCCAATGTTTAATTGAGAAAGAGGTGGCAAATTCAAAGTCGTGAGGATGTCTGGTTTTCTGATCCAGGCAATAATCGTATTGCTCTTCTACCCACTCAGGGCCCTTGGAAAGGTCTACCACAATATTCAACAAACGAAAATTATCTTTTCGGGCCTGTTCAACAAATGCGTCCCTGTTCGTTTCTACGTGAATGTGCACATCAATTTTATCTGCCCGGTAGAAATCATCAACTGTATAGTACCCGGCAGTTTGCAGACTGAGTATACTGTTGAGTAGCATTAAGAGAAAAGGGATGGTATTCATTTTTTTGGGTTCTGGCTTCTACTTCCAATAATAACAGATAACACCATTAATACTCAATTTGGAACTGGCTGATATATTGCTTCAATCGCTCCAGGTAACCTTCCATATCCAGCAGCTGCTCGTCATAAATCAAATAACTCATGTCTGCGGTCCGGTTGGCAAAGTGCCGGGAGCGGTCCATTTTGAAGAAGTATTGCTTTTCCGGGGTAGACAGACCTTTGGGGAGCCTGGTTTTTTCCCAGGTAGCAACTAAACCGTTATACATACTGTCTCTTCGAGACAGTGTCGCTTCCACAATGCCAGCGGCCTCATTCAGACTGTTCAGTGACTGCTGCCGGTCCAAGAAAGCGTTTTTATGTGCTTCCTTGATAGTATTTTCCAATTTAGATAGATCGAGGTAGGTAAGACTGGTATGTCGGATGAGGTTCGCAATAGATTCATATAACTCAAAATCATAACTATGGTCTAATGAACGTTTTTTGTTAGCATCGATGATTTGTAAAGCCCTGGTCATTTTCTCATTTTCCTTTTCGGACCATTCAACCATCTGCTTATACTCTGTGTTCCAATATGGGTCGTATTCAATAAACTGTTTTCTTGGCAGGTCAGGTAAGTGGGTTTTTCCTATTTCACCGTGATGCCATACATTGCGTTCCATGGTCCAGGCATAATAGTACGCTCCCCCGTTTAGCAATGAATAGAGTTCTTCCATATCGGTTGCCCCGGATCCGTAATAGCTGGCAAAAAATGATTGATTAAACTCCTCTGGCCCGGGTGCCTGGGCATTCCATGAATATTGTGCGGAAGTCAAAAAACTCAGCATCCACATTTGGTTGTGCAGGCCGGAGTCATCCCATGAGGTATTTATCATACCATCAAAAACTCCGGATTCAACACTGCTTGAGAGCAAATTATAAGAATTGATCACAGTCCCATCCACTTTTTTCTTCTGCCGGTATCTAAAATAATAGGGTAAAAATAATGGTTGTAAACCGGGATTTGGATCGTAAATAAACAATTCGAAACCTAATGCTTTTGATTTTTTTGCATAATCAAAGTCTGGAGTTTCATAGCTGTAGCTTTCTGTAAGTACCAGGTCGTTATCTGGTTTCATGGCTTTGATTGGTGACCTGTTCTTTTCCCAGCCTTGTGGACGTTCCCACAGCATCACCTTTCGGGATTTTTTAAGATGCTTGGCTGCTTTACTGGCAAAAGTGTGATACAGTCCGCTGTTGCCTATCTCCTCAGCTTTTTTCTGACACTGGTGACAGTGACCCAACTCGAAGGTTTCGTCCGATCCAATATGAATATACTCCGATCCGGGTGTGGCTTCTATGGCTTCGTCCCATAGGTCGAATAGAAGGTCATAAACGCCCTCCTTCAATGGGCAGAACTCCCAATCCGAATCTGCCACCTCTCTCAGATGCCTGTATTGAGGCCATTTTAGAATAAAACTGACATGCCCAAGTCCTTGAACCAGAGGAACCAGTTCTATATGATGCTCCCTGGCATACCGGGTAAATTCCTGCATCTCTTCGATAGAAAATGCCCCGGGTGCCCCGATTTCGGGATGACTGCGATAGGCAAGTTTGTCTTCCCATTCCCAAACCAGCATATTTATTTTGTATTTGGCCAAGTCCCGGATAAAGCTTTTTACATAGCTAGCCTTGTCCTGGTGATGCTTGGTATCATAATGGACTGCCCTAGTTTTCACATCCGGCCAATCTGTAACTTCTATCCCCGGGATGGTAACTTCCCCATCATTCTTTTTGATTAACTGGAGCATGGTCTGAACCCCGTAAAATAAGCCATGTTCATCGCGGGCCGAAATTCGAACTTGTCCTGTAGCAGCGGTCAAAGAGTATCCCTGATCTTTGATTGACCTGGAAGCCTTTCTGGAGAGAATAATGCTACTTTCGGCATTGTCGGCATTGATTGTCGCCTTCAATCCCCACTTTTTATCCAGTTCGACTTTTAGCATTTCAGCGGTTTTTTGATCGACTTGGTTAGCACCCTTATCCAGCGCTATGTTTATCGGCGAAGTAAGTACCAGGTCACTCCCATTTATTGTTACTTCTTGTGGGTATGGGATCACATGTAGTCCCAGGGCCGCAAGTTTAGATTGCGCTTGCGCAGTATTTATTAAGATAAATGGGAGTATCAGGTAAATGATGATTGATACGATCTTATGCATGGCTTTTTTTATAGGTTCAATAATCAAAATCTGTTGAAAGAATATGGGTCAATGTCTATATGTGTTTGTTGGCCGGTGACTAACTCAGCGATCAATTTACCGGTTGCCGGGGCCATACTAAGCCCCAACATGTTGTGACCACAGGCCAGAAACAGGTTGTTAAGTTTTGGCGCCCTGTCAATAATGGGCATCCCGTCGGTGGTCATTGGTCTCCAACCGCACCACAACTCCGTATCCTCTTCGCTGAATGGATCTTTGAGATATTTTGCGGCCACCTTTTTCAGGTTAGCAACCCTGACTTCATCAAGATTGTTATTATACCCTGAGAATTCCATGGTGCCACCGAGCCGATAGCGGTCTTTCCAAGGTGTAGCAACTACCTTGTGTTCATCAAAAATACAGGGACATTTAGGGCTAAGCATGGGTTTCTTCATGGTAATACTATATCCTTTTCCCGGTATGATTGGAATACCAAGATGGATTTGGTTTTTTAGTTTTCCCGACCAGGCGCCGGTAGCTAAAACCACGTCTTTCACCCTGATCTTTCCACTGGTAGTAATCACTTCATTTACGCGGTTACCGTGATTGGAAACGTACTGTACTTCACTGCCTTCAGATAAAGATACTCCCATAGATACCAGTTGTTGTTTTAATCCGGATAATAATTTACCCGGATCAAGCGAGGCATCCATAGGATAAAACCATGAGCCGTAGGACTGTTTGGTAAGGGCAGGTTCCCGTTTGTAGAGCTCTTCTCCGGTGATAGGGTCAGCTGCTAAACCTATCTCCGTCAGCAGTCTGTTTTTTTCACGATATGCTTCAAATGCTTTTGGTTGGTTAAAAATGAAATGAATACCCGATGTTGCCCAGTCACTGTCAATTGAAGTGTGGGCAAACAAATCATCATACAATAACCTGGAAGTTTGCAAAAGATTATTCCGACCTGCCATACTCCGTTCAATTTGTTCCCGGTTCATGGCAACCAGTGCAAAGCCAAGCATCCATTTTAAAAAACTGAAATCCAGTTGTGGCTTTATGTAAAAGGGTGAATTTTTTTGAAACAACCATTTTACGGCTTTCATTAACAGCTCCGGGCTATTTAATGGAAGTGCATGGCTGGGGCTGATCAAGCCACAATTGCCATAAGAACAAGTTTCTTTCAGTGAACCCTTTTCTATTACAATTACAGACCTGCCAGCTTTAGATAAATAGTAGGCACAGAACAGACCTATGATGCCACCTCCTACAACTGCTACGTCCACTTGCCGAAACTTCATTTCACGCTAAATAATTCCCGTTTGCCTAAAACAAATTCTTGGTAATACTATTGGCTCGCTCCAGAGGCCTTAAATATATAATACGATCACTCTTTGATATCCAGCGGCGCTCCCGCTTTTCCATAGCTTCCAAAGAGTATTGGCTCTTATAGCATCTGAAGGCCAGGTTTGTACGCTCGACATCTTGTTGCAAGTATGAAATACGGGTGGTTAAATATTCATCACGGACCCCTCTTAAGAGCTTTTGCTCCTCACTTGGGATATGAGAAGCAGGGGTTCCAACATAGTAAAGTGCCCTGGTCTTTTCCCATTTTTTGCTGAGAAAAACCTGACTGATTGAAGCCCCTATCAGGCGATGATCCATATGAGTTGATCCGCCATCGGGTCCCCAGGTAATTATTGCGTCAGGTTTAATCAAAGAGACCAGACTGTCCAACTCTTTCATAAGATCCTGAATATATGGAACATGGCCGAAGAAGCCTTCTTTGAGTTTTAGTTGATCATGATAGCCCAGCATAATCGGTTTTTCAATACCCAAATGGGCGGCAGCACAATTGGCTTCCTGAATACGTAGATCAACCAACTCCTGACCCGGTTTTAAGTCAGTTTGCCCGGTTCCATACCTGCCATCGGTGGCCACAACCAGTTGTACTTTTACCCCTTCCCGTGCGTATCGGGCCAAAAGGGGGCCAACAGACATCTCATCATCCGGATGTGCGAAGACCGCCATTATTACTCTTTGGCTGGCTGGCGCTTTCTGCCCCAATGCACAATAAAAAAATATAAAGTTCAAACAGAAAATTAGATTCAAAATCCTGAAGGAAAACATTCTTTCAATTGAAACTTTGTTGGTCATTGCCCCAGCCATGTACATTTGATTATTTTATGAAATATTACCGGTAATGCTTGGATCACCAATGTGAAAAAAAAAGCTACAGGCTTTTGACCTGTAACCTTTTCTAAACCAAACTATATAAACTCACTCTATAACCAATCTTCTGGGGGCCATTGCTCCTGATTTGGATGGGCAAGGGGTAAACCCGCTTTAGTATCCCACCAAACTTTACTCATAGGGTCATCTCCGTTGGACAACCTTGCTGCAGCAGCATCCATATTTTCCTTGTTTTTAGCGTGTTCGTCAAGTGGATACATGAATCTTCTTGGCAGCTGCCCGTTAGTATCTGAGGGGCCTGCACCCACCCAGATTCTGGGGTATCCGGTCCTTCTAAACTCCGCAAATGCTTCATGGGATTCATAGAAGTTTGCCAGGTATTTTTGAACGATTATTTCTTCAAGCTGCTCTTCTTCGGTACCACTAAGTGTACCCCATTGGCTGGCCAGGAAGGCATCAATATCACTTTGTGGAACGCCATATTGCTCCATCGCAAGTTGCAAGCCTTGACGGAAATGAGTCTCTGCATCATCAGCTGTAATACCCGCCAAAGCGGCTTCAGCTTTTAGGAAACTTACTTCCGCGGCATTTAGCACATTAAAGGTGAATTCTGCATTTCTAAAAAAATCCCCAACCCGAGATATACTGTCTGAGGCATACCTGGGCTTTTGATCTTCACTAACCAGGTTAAAAGGTCGGGCTCTAAAGCCGGCATTTTCAGAGGGAATAAGATAAATGGCTAACCTGGGATCGTTTCTGGTTACCAGGTTCTCACTTACACTCATGGAAACCGCTAAACTATTTCCACTATTGTTTTCAATCAGGTTGTAAAACGGACCCCGG
>BQJT01000093.1 GCA_021604845.1 Cyclobacteriaceae bacterium | reverse complement strand
ATTTGTTCACCCAAAGCCCTGGCGGTTTCGATATAGGTAGGGTCATTGAGCAGTACCAGGGCTTGTAATGGTGTATTGGTTTTTTGCCTTCGCACAGCGCACTCACTCCTTTCCGGTTGGTCGAAAGTTGCCAACGTCGGATGTGGTACGGTTCTTTTCCAGATTACATACAGACTTCTTCTATACATTTTGTCACCTGAATCCTGGATATAGGTATCATTGTTGGTTTTCCACAGCCCCTCGGGCTGATATGGCCTCACACTTTCCCCACCTATTTTTTGGTTAAGCAATCCGCTGGCAAACAAAGCATTGTCTCTGACCATTTCGCTGGTAAGCCGGACTGCAGGTCCCCTGGCCAACCATATGTTGTGGGGGTCTTGCTCCCTAAGTTCATCGCTGGTTTTTGAGCTTTGGCGGTAAGTAGCTGACATTACCATCATTTTTTGCAAGGCTTTTACATCCCATCCGGATCGAATGAATTCCAGTGCCAGCCAATCCAGTAACTTTGGGTGGGAGGGTAATTCTCCCTGATTGCCAAAGTCCTCGGTGGAACTTACAATGCCCCGGCCAAAATAATTTTGCCAGTATCTATTTACCGCCACCCGCGCGGTTAGCGGATGCGCCGGATCCGTTATCCATTGTGCCAGGCCCAGGCGATTACGGGGAAGGTTTTCAGGCATAGGCAAGATACTTTCCGGGGTATTTGGCAACACCTCTTCTCCATAGTTATCGTACAAACCCCTTTCCAGCACAAATGCTTTTCTCCTTTGGGGCATTTCCTTCATTACCATCACTTCCTGTACCTGTTCCATGCTGTCTGAAAGTTGCTCTCTGATGGCGGTTAGATCCGCCATTGAATGTTGGTATTTGGACCAGTTGTTAGACAGAAAGTAGTCGAACAGCATCTCTCGATCGTCCTTGGTTAGCTGTTCCGGATTATTACCGGTAATCTTTGGAAACGTTTGTGGATCCGCCAGTTGCATTACCTCCAGCGACGACAATTCCCTGGGATAAACAATGATATTATCCACAATGGCTCCACCAAGACCTTTACCCCGCCATCGGGCGCCTACCTGAAGGCCCGGTTCAGCCGGTTCTTCTCCTGTATAATTAAATACAATGTCCTTGTAAAGATTATCTACCTGCACATTGGTGGATAATTCCCGGCCATCCATATACACTTTATAACCATCAGCTGTACTGGAACCATCATAGGTGACCGTAAACTGCAACCATCTATCCCTGGGAACCATTTCAGTACCGTATTCAACAATGGCATTATCGGGCCAGGTGTGGGCCATTAACAATTCAAGTTTGTCATCTTTTAATGCCAGATGATACCCTTTGAAATTGTACAATCGAGCGCCAATCCCTTTATGAAATAGCACCCCGGTTTTAAGTTCTTTAGGTATGTAAATATTGAGACCAATGCTAAATGGTTGATGTCTTTTAAATACCCCTATTTTGCCAAGATCAATCCAGGCATCTCCATCGAGCAGGATACCTTGCCCGGTGAAACCACTGGTAAATACAGGCTTTTCGTCATCGGAAAACTGACGACCCATACGAGCGGTTTGTCGGGGGTTAATTCTATTTTCCATGCTGGGGTTTTCCAATTCAAAATGAGCCACCATTTCAAATGGGTATTTTTTCTCCGTTAATCTTTTGTAAGATCCGTTAGCCAGCCATCTTTCGAAGGTGGGCACTGCTTCCTGTCGAGCAAGTGCTACGGCCTTTTCACTTTCCTGTGCTTTCCTGGTTAAAAAATTTAAAATCTTTTGCTGTTCATCAGAGGGTAAAAGCAATGTTGGAACAGGAGTAGCACCTTCCCATGAAATTTGACCTGATTCATTTACATTGTTGAAGAAACTATATAATTCGTAGTAGTTCTTATGAGAAATTGGATCGAATTTATGATCATGACATTTG
Source organism: Cyclobacteriaceae bacterium (assembly GCA_021604845.1). GTDB lineage: Bacteria > Bacteroidota > Bacteroidia > Cytophagales > Cyclobacteriaceae > SZUA-3. The sequence continues at coordinate 16,231 of BQJT01000093.1, read as the reverse complement.
GCACATCCAACAGTTAGGCCCATAATTCCCTGGCCCAGCACATCCGTACGATCGGCTACATAAGCCACTCTAAATTCTTCATCAACGATACCCCCTTCAAGATTTTGTGGGTGGAGCCGGTTAAAACCTGTGGCCAGTATCTGTTCCGTGGTTGGGTTTGGCAGCAGGTCGCCGGCAAGTTGCCAGGTGATGAACTGGTTGTAAGGTAGGTTTTCATTGAATGCTTTGATCACCCAATCACGCCAGGGGCTCATGTCCCGATATCGGTCCACCGTATAACCATGTGTATCTGCATAACGTGCCAGGTCCATCCAGTCCATGGCCATTTTTTCACCATAGTGAGGTGAGTTTAGCAATCTATCGACCTGCTTTTCATAGGCATTTTTTGAATCGTCTTGCAGGAATGACTCAATCTCCTCAGGAGAAGGTGGTAAACCGGTAAGGTCCAGGCTTAACCTTCGAAGCAGTAGGTCTTTGCTTGACTCTTCCGATGGTTGGAGGTCTTTTCGTTCCAGCTGATCGAGCACAAAATTATCAATTGGGCTAGTAGCCCAATTCTGTATTTTTACCTTTGGGACAACAACGGGTTGGGGAGCAATAAAAGCCCAATGAGGTTTGTATACCGCTTTCTGTTCGATCCATTTAATTAATATGGCTTTTTCCCTTGACGAAAGGGTCAGATTGGATTCAGGATCGGGCATCATATAATCCGGATCATCTGAAACGATGCGATGAAATAACTCTGATTTATTTAGGTTGCCCGGTTTAATCGCATACTTTCCCGGTTTATCAGGCAATTCAGAGTAGGCGGCCTCCGCAGCATCCAGTCGTAAACCAGCTTTTTGCTTGGCTTTATCCGGACCATGGCATTGGAAACATTTATCGGACAGGATCGGTTTTACCTGAGTGTTAAAATCAATTACCGGATCCAGTCTGGAATACTCCAATGCCACATCGTCAGGAAGCGAGGAGGTGCAGGCAAACGGCAGCACCAGCAAAAGTACCGGTACTAACAGGGCCACCAACCTTAGAATTGTTCTGATGCTTTTCCTAATCATTCCAAAAGATCAACAAATAACTGCAACTATAAACTTTTCGGATTACCAGTAGGGAGTTGTTTTTTGACTGCAATACATAAGTTTTAACTTTTCCCGGAACCCCTTAACAGAGATACGTCTATCAACAGTCTCTGAAACTGTTAAGTTACGATTTTCATCAAAAACTAGTACTGGCCGAATTCGGATTCAATAACCAACAAACGATTGTATTTGGACAGCCGGTCTGATTGAGTAATCGATCCAATCTTGATATAATCGCCTCCCCAGCCTACTGCAAGATCAGCCAGCCAGTTATCTTCGGTTTCACCGCTTCTGGCACTGAAGACAACACTCCATCCCTGGGATTTGGCTAATTTATAAGCTTTAAAAGCTTCTGTCAAAGTGCCTATCTGGTTGACTTTTAAAAGCAAACTGTTTGCCGCCTGTTCCTGAATGGCTTTTCGTATAAGCGAAGGATTGGTGCAGAGGAGATCGTCACCTAACACCATGGTTTGTTGACCAATTTTATCCATCAATTTACCCCAGCCAGGCCAATCATTTTCCGCCAGTCCGTCCTCTATGCTTACAATGGGATACTTTTCCCTCCATGCTGAAAGCAAATTAATCACTTCTTCTGATTCCAGTTTGTTTCCATCTAATAGATAACTCGTGCCGTCGTAAAAGTGTGTTGCCGCCACATCTACTGCAAAAAAAATGTCTTTTCCGGGAATGTAACCTGCTTCCTCTACCACCGCTACCGCCTCTTGAAACATCGCTTCGGAATTTTTAAAGGGTGGCGCTAACCCACCTTCATCAGCTCGCAAGAGTCTTAATCCATGATTCCTTTTCATCCTTGCCGCGGCGCTGTAGTAAATATCGTAGAACACCTTCAAATTACTTTGGATTGAGGTGTTTTCAGGTAATAACAATTGAAGATCCTGAATTGACGTTTGTTTGCCTCCATGTTTACCACCACTGAATAAATTGATCATTGGCCTGGGAATGGAGGGTTCTAAACCGGATTCATCGGAAAGGTGCTTGAATAGGGGCTTCCCGGCTGATTTCGAGGCAGCTTTCGCATATGCCAGTGATACTGCAAGTATGGAATTAGCGCCTAATTCCGATTTATTGGATGTCCCATCAAGCTTAATTAAGCATTGATCAAGGTCCTGTTGTGAGTTAAAGGATTTCCCTTTCAATTGGGAATTGATGACGGTATTGATTGCGTCGACAACTTTCAGGCAGCCATTTCCACCAAACCTGGAAAGATCATGGTCACGCAGCTCATGCGCTTCCATCGAACCTGTTGATGCTCCGGAAGGCACTGAAGCATAAGCGGAGGCGCCTGAGTTCAAGGTACAACGTACCATAACCGATGGTTTTCCCCTGCTGTCTAAAATTTCAAATCCGGTAACGTTATTAACTATATTCAATTGACTGTTTAATTATTTGATTAACCTTTAAATGTATTTTGTAATTTTTCTATCAGGGCTTTTAAAGTTACCGGAAAGGTTGACATGGCGCTCAAAACTGCCTGCTTCTGTTGGTCTTTCTGGATCTGGTTGAGATACTCTAATTGAGAGCGTCCACAAACCCGGGCTAACATGCAGGCCAGAGTATGTTTAATGGTCATATGTTCCAACTGATCCCGGGGTTCTTTAATTGCCTTACTATAAGTATCCCAATAATTCAATGCCGCCTGAAAAAATAGATTCCGGTATTTTGGTTGAGCGTGGGCCTTGCTTAAGAAATGTGTCAGGGAAAATCCCAGGTCAAATGCCGGATCACCAATATGCATTACTTCATAGTCTAAAATAAACATTTGATGATTATGGATAAGTACATTTTTGGGACTATAATCACCATGAACCAGTGCCTGTTTTCTGGACTTGGTCTCATTGATCAATCGATCGAGGAAGTTAGATGCTTCGGGTACCTGAGACGCGGTATACGCATAGTAGGGATCCAGCCGTAGCGATTCAAAATAGGAATACTCCCTAAATGCTTCTTTCAATTGAGGATGTTGTTCAGTGGCATCATGTAGTTTAGCCAGGAGTCTGGCAAATGTATTTACCTGTTCAAGGTCAATGGTTCCGTTTAAAAGGTCGGTTTTCCAATTCGTATGAGGAGTTGGTACCTCGGTCATTCCCAGAATCTGATTGTCCTTATCTTCCCATACCAAAGAAGGAACGTTGTCCGGAATTATCTGCTTAAGCCACCTTAAGGCTTTTGCTTCCTGATGAATTCTGGCAGTAGAACAAAACCAATCTGTTTCCACCCTGAGTTTATTCAGTGCTTGTTTAAATACCCAATTGGGACCGGAGTTTCGTTCCACCAGAATAGCCCGGTTGGAAACACCTCCATGCAGGATTTTAAACCCAAGGGATTCATGCTCCATGATAAGCCGGTGGTGATTCAAAAAAGTTCTTAGTTCTGCTGGCTTTTCAATATCTATCATTTCGAGATGGTGGCGTCGGCAATTCTTGCATAATTCTTGATTATCTTCCCATCCAACCTCCGTCTACCAACATAATGCTACCATGCATATAATTGGAGGCAGGCGAAGCCAGGAACACTGTAGGACCTGCAAAGTCTCCTGGTTGGCCCCAACGACCTGCAGGGATTCTGGCTAATATGGATTGTGCGCGTTCAGGATCATTTCTGAGCGCTTCGGTGTTGTCTGTGCTTATGTATCCCGGAGCGATCGCATTTACATTAACTCCTTTGCCTGCCCATTCATTGGCGAAGGCCATCGTCAATTGACCTACAGCACCCTTGCTGGCAGCATAACCGGGTACCGTAACTCCTCCTTGAAAAGTGAGTAGTGAGGCGGTGAAGATGATTTTCCCATCACCCCTGGAAATCATCTCTTTTCCGAACTCCCTGGTAAGAATGAATTGCGCGGATTGGTTTACTTCAATGACTCTGTCCCACATTTCATCAGGATGATCAGCCGCAGGTGTTCGCATGATGGTTCCCGCATTGTTAACCAGTATATCTACCACAGGGTGACCCGACTGGACATCTCCAATAAAATCATAAAGTGAATCTCTGTCCCCAAAATCACAGGTATAGGCGGAAAAGTGCCTGCCGGCTTGCAGGACGGCTTCTTCAACTTCACTTCCACTTTTTTCCAGTGTGGCGCTTACTCCTATGACATCAGCCCCCGCCTCCGCCAGTGCAACAGCCATGGCTTTGCCGATACCTCTTTTACAACCGGTCACCAGGGCTGTTTTCCCGGTTAGTTTAAATTGATCGAGTATACTCACTGCTTTAAGTTTTTAATTCTTAGTTTTTAGTTCTTAAGTTTTTGGGGTTGAGTTTAAAACTATAGTGAAACTCATAACTCATAATTCAAAACTCATAATCGCTGACAATCAATCAGGTATTTCATGCCAGCCGGATTCCGGTCAATTTCTTCAAACACGCTTTGTATTTCTGCTAACGGGCTGACCCGTGTTATCAGGGAATCAAAAGGGATATTTCCAGCGGCGGCTATCTTAATGGCCTCCTCATAGTCCTCTTCCTGATAAAGGCGGGCACCCAGCAGCTCAATTTCCGACCAGAAAAACTTAAATAAATCAACCGGTTTTTTTTCGCCTCCATGAATGGCAACCATTACAATCCGACCACGAACGTTCACCACTTCCGTCATAGCTTCCACACCTGCCAGGGATCCGGATACTTCAAAAACGCAGTCTGCCATGGCTTCGTTGGTGATGTCACTCACTCTCTTTTTGAGATCTTCGGAAACAGGGTTGATTACCTGGAATCCAAAACTTTTCAGCATGTTCAGTCGACTTTCATTTACTTCAGAAACTATTACATTTGCTCCCTTTTCCTTTAATACGAAGGCAATCAGGGTACCTATGGGCCCGCCGCCAATGACCAGGCAATTTTCTCTCGCTTTTACCCTGCCAATTTTTACGTCGTGACAAGCTACTGCTAATGGCTCAACAAATGCACCAAATTCCAACGATAGCGTATCAGGTAGCTTATGCAGAGTATAGGCAGGTACTGTCCAGCTGTTTTGGAAGGCACCGGGGCTATCGATACCAATGAACTGTAAGTTTTTGCCAACGTGTGTATACCCTTTATCAAAAGGATGTTCAGCGCCGAATTTAAGCGGCCTCACTGCCACCCGGTCGCCGGGTTTCACATGGGTTACTCCATTACCCAACTCCGCAACTACTGCCGACGCCTCATGCCCGACAATTTGCGGCGGCCGGACCCTTTGGTCCATGACGCCATGGTAGATGTGGATGTCTGTTCCGCAAACACCGCAATACCCAACATTCAATCGAACTTCGTTTGGTCCGGGTGGTACCGGTGCGTTTTCCACTATTGAGAATTTTTTATTCCCATTGTAAAAGGCCGCTTTCATATTTGATTTTTCAATTTCCGGAAATTATCCAATGGTCTGATAAGCTAAAAACCAACTTCCTTTGATTATTTTTTAATGTAATTAAATAGATGGAGTTGGTTATATGGTTCGTTACCAATGGTTTAACTGTAGAATTCCTAATTCAATTTTCTACCTCATACAACAATGGAAAAAACTGTCCGTCCATTTTTTGACCCTTGGGAACCGGGGGCACGCCTTTCAGTAATTCATCATTAGTAGCGGAGTAAGTGCCATCAGCAAATACATTCAGTACAAAGGCCCTTCTGGAACGGTCCGAGCGATTCTCATAGGAGCCATGGACCATCAGTGGGTGATGGAAAGAACAATGACCCTTCTTGACATCAATTGGTACAGGCTTGAATTCCAATTTTTGCTCTTCAGTAAGATATTGCATCAGGCCTTCCATATCACCGGCCAGGTCAGGTTTGTCCAGTAAGCCCCACCGGTGGCTTTTGGGTACGTAGTGCAAGCAACCGTTGGCTTCATCCGCATCATCGAGGGCTACCCAGCAGGTCAAATGCTGCATGGCTTCGGTTCGTGTCCAGTAAGAGTAATCCTGGTGCCATGCCACCACACCTCCATGCTTTGCCGGTTTACAAAATAGCTGGTCATGCCAAAACCGCACGGATTTGTTTCCTAATAGTTGACTGGCTGCCATACGGAACCTGGGATTCCAAAGTACATCGTGGAATCCGGTGCTAATCCGCCAATGCCCCAGTGAATGAAACAAGGTGGTGTCAGGATCACTGGATTCGTTTGAATGAAACTCGTAAAAAAGGTGATGCCCGGGATGTTTGGGATCAGTCAGTTCAGACAGTTCATCATTTAGCTGGTCCACCTGCCATTCCTCTAACAGTTTAATATTTGAAAGATGACCATATTCATTATAATAGGCCACCTGCTGGTCACTTAGTTTGTACTGCTCCCACTCCTGCGGACTTTGGGGTTCTTTAAACAGTTCCGAGATTAACTGATGATACTTGGATAAATCATTAGCCATTGTAAATAGGTTTGTTGGAATGTTAACTCAAAATAGTTGATTAATATGTAAAACGAATGCGCTGATACTATTTTAAGGCGCGTCTGCCTACTTTTTCTTACCGTACCAGTAGTTTACTGGTTGCCGACAGTTTATTAAAGGCTGTACCTTAGCCTGGAACGGAATTGGCGTATTTCAATTTGGCTTCCCAGCATGAAGCACTGAATTAACCGTTTGTGTTGCATCTGTGAACGATGTAAATAGGAAGGTTGGCATTCCTAAATAACTCAGCACCCTGTCCTTGTCTATCCAATTCACTATCTTTAACGGTTATCTAAACGGATTACAATGGTATCTTCTTCCATGAACAAATTACTGAATTTCTTAACCTTGATATGGTTCCTATGGCTTTGTGCTTGTGTTTCAAATCCTTCGCAGGATAACCAGAGCAACCAATGGGAAACGATTTTTAACGGCCGGGACCTGGACGGTTGGACCGCCAAGTTTTACCACCATGATCTTGGTGACAATTATGCTAATACCTTCAGGGTGATTGATAGTTCAATTGTAGTTAGTTATGATGATTACACGGAGTTTGGTGAGCGCTATGGTCATCTTTTCTATAAGCAGCCATTTTCATCATTTCATTTAAAATTCGAATACCGGTTTACCGATCAATGGATGGAAGAAGCCCCGCATTTTACCTATCGGAACAGTGGAGTTATGTTTCATTCACAGGACCCAAGAACCATTCTGAAAGAACAGAACTGGCCTATATCGGTAGAATACCAGATGCTGGCGGATGCAGAAGATGGGGAGCCAAGACCAACAGGTAATATGTGTTCTCCAGGGACTGAAGTGTTTTATCAGGGAAAAATGGACCCCAGGCATTGTATTAGTTCCTCCTCAGAAACCTTTCCCTGGGACCAATGGATTAAGTCGGATTTAATTGTTTATGGAGATTCACTGGTGATACACCTGGTTAATGGAGACACCGTATTGATCTATAACAGGCCTCAGATCGGTGGTGAGATAGTTCAGGGCTTTGACCCGGAAATAAAAGTTGATGGCACTCCGTTGACCAGCGGGTACATTGGCTTACAGGCCGAGGGACAGGGCGTGGCATTTAGAAATTTGCGGATAAGAGATCTGGAATAATTGACCAATTGAATATTACCAAATTTTATGCAACGACTGAAGTTTGCGGGAATTGGTATGCCAACAGTGAAGTGAATTTAGCCGGGAAAAGCGGGAGAGCATAAAGTGCTGAGGCTAGAGCTGAAATACTTTTTCCATCGGCACCCATTTTTCACCTTTTTTAGCCCAGGGTAGCGCTTGCTGAAATTTCCACATCAATTGTTCCCATTGCTGAACCCTGGGGTTGGCTGCGTCCATCTCAGCCTTCTGCTTAAGCTCAAAGCTTTCTTCAACTTCCATGATCATAAACATGCGGTTACCGGTCAGGTAAATCTGCATATCAATAATACCGGCATCTTTAATACTGCGGGTGATTTCTGGCCAGATGTTCCCTGGCTCATGATAGCGTTTATATTCTTCAATTAGCGCCGGATCATCTTTCAGATCACATGATAAACAATATCTTTTCATAATTCTGTATGGTTATTTTCCAAAGCCATCTGGGAGGTTTTATTTCCGTATAGCGCTACCACCACGAAGCAAATAAGCGGCAAGAAAAAGGAAAAGTTGACTTCCGGGACCCCCAGAATTTCTACATCCGAGTACCCGCTGCCGCCTATATCAAGCATAGCCCCCTGTAATACCGGCATGATAGCGCCTCCCACGATGGCCATTACCAGGAATGCAGCCCCATATTTAGCGTCATCACCTACGTCCATCAAGGCAATACCATAGATGGTTGGGAACATTATCGACATACACATTGAGATTCCCACTAACGAATATAATCCGGTCATACCTGGAATAAATATTGCCCCCAGGGTAAAGAAAATGGCGCCTATGGCAAAATACATTAGCAGTTTTCCTGAATTATAGAACTTCAGCAGGTATGTGCCAATCCATCTGCCTACCAGGAACAATGCCAATGCCAGGTATGCATAAAACACTGCGTTTTGGTTGTTTATTCCCAGCGTTTCAGCGTATTGATAAATATAGGTCCAGCACATAATCTGAGCACCTACATAGAACATTTGGGCTATTACCCCACCGGTAAATCGCTTATTTTTGAATAACCTGTTCAACGAGTCCTTCATGGAATCGCTTCGCGTCTCTTGTTTTTCAGGCATCTTCACCAAAGCGATCAGCACCATCATAAACAAAACAAATATACCCAGGATCACATAGGGGTCTCTTATGACCATAAGGTCCTGTGTCCGAACTAAGGTTTTGGCCGATTCGGTTAAGGTATCATAAACAGGATTACCCTGGGTGTCCAGATCATCAGACTGCAAAGATCCCAGTATAAATGTTTGGGCCACAAAAAGACCTGTGAGCGCCCCAATTGGATTGAAGGCCTGAGCAAGGTTAAGCCTCCTGGTGGCGGTTCTGGGATCACCCATGGCCAGTATAAAGGGATTTGCAGTAGTTTCCAGAAAGGCTAGCCCAAAGGTTAGGATATACAGGGCAGCCAGAAAAAATCCGAACGCTTCATATGCCGCCGCGGGGTAAAATAGTAAAGCACCGGTAGCATACAACAATAATCCCAGTATTACACCCTTTTTATAGCTGTACTTTTTAACGAACATGGCCGCCGGAAAAGCCATGGTAAAGTAACCGCCATAAAATGCCATTTGCACCCAGGATGCCTGAGTGTTATTTAACTCCAGTATCTTTTTAAATGCTGAAACCATAGGGTTGGTGATGTCATTGGCAAACCCCCATAAGGCAAAGAGTGAAGTAATTAAAATAAAGGGGATAAGTACCTGTTTAGAAACTACCGGTACATTGTTTTGCTGCTCCATGTAAATTGATTAGAGATTTATGGTTAATCTGATGAGAGTAGCGCCCTGTCCAGATGTACGTACCCGCCATCCACAAAAATAAATTGCCCGGTTGTATGTGATGACCTTTCGGAAATAGTAAACAAACACAAGTCCGCAATTTCCTGGGGCGTAGTCATTCTTTTCTCCAGGGGGATTTTTTGTACAATAGATTTTAGTTTCTCTTCCCCGTTATCCAAAGTGCCTATCCAGTGCTTGTACGCAGGGGTCCAGCTCTCGGCGATTATGATGGCATTGACCCTGATACCATGTCGTATCAGATCCACCGACCATTCTCGTGTCAGCGCCAGTACACCACCTTTTGATGCGGCGTATGCTGAAGTTCCTCCCTGTCCGGTCAGCGCCACTTTCGAACCAATGTTAAGAATAGTACCTCTAGATTTAATCAACATGGGTAACGCGTGTTTTACTACCAGAAAGTAACTGACCATGTTTAGTTTTAATGAATCCATAAACTGCTCATAGGTGCCATCAAGACCTACACCGTCGTTTACCCCCACGTTGTTGATTACTACGTCGACCCGTTGGTACTTATTGATGACCGCTTTGACTGCAGCCTCAATCTCATCGGGCTGGGTAACATCAGTTTTGAGAAACAGGCCGTCAATTCCTTTCGATTTTAATGCTTCGATGTAATCACTCCCCCGGTCATTTCTATCAATGAGCGCCGGTATTGCTCCTTCAGAAGCCAGGTTCATCAAGATCGTCTCACCAATACTACCCTTCAAACCCGCAGCACCAGAGATTATCACTATTTTACCTTTAAGATTTAATTCCATATTACGCTATTTAAGCCCATAAAAATCAACCGCATTGCTGCCCCACATTTGAGTTTGTTGGGAATCAGAAAAGCGGCTAATGGAAGATTCAAACAATGCCTTGACCTGTTTATATTCGCCAGCCAGCAGGCACACCGGCCAGTCAGAACCGAACATGACCCGTTCCGGGCCAAAACTGTCAAAAACGTGCTCCAGATAGGGTTGCATGTCCTGATAAGTCCAATGCTCCCAATCCGCTTCAGTTACCATACCTGATACTTTGCACCATACATTCGGACATCCTGCAAGCTCAGCGATCAACTTTGACCAGGACTTTGATTCACCTTTTTTGATGTTGGGTTTGGCAATATGATCCACTACGAATTTTTGATCTGGAAACTGTTTCACAAATAAAATGGTAGCCTGTAATTGACGGGGATATATAAGAATATCATAAGTAAACTGATGTTTTGACAACAAGGACACCCCCTTCATCAATGCGTCCCGCAATAGAAATGAGTCGTCCGGCTCGTCTTGCACAACATGACGAAATCCCTTCAGCTTTGAATACTGTGAAAAATAGTTCAATCGTTCTTCCAACTCGGGTGATTGAAAATCAACCCACCCAACCACACCTTTAATGAAATTAAAATTTTCCGCCAGGTCCAGCAGAAAAAGTGTCTCATCTTCAGACTGGTGGGCTTGTACTGCCACTGATCCGTTTACATTTGCACTTGTTAGCAACTGTTCCAGTTCCGGGGGTAAAAAATCTCTTTTTAATACGGACATTTCATCATTGATCCATTGATGTGTAGCCTCATGGTAATTCCAAAAATGCTGATGTGCATCTATTTTCAACATATAATCCGTATAATCTGAAAAGCTAACCAATAAGCCAAAAGAATTGAGCTAAAACTCTACAATAGCTTTAATTACTCCAGTTTTAGGGTCCACCCAACTGTCAAAATGATCTATCATTTGGTTAAAAGGGACCATATGGGTGATAAAGGATTTTGAGGGAAATAACTTCTTTCTCATTACTGAGATTACCTCATCAAAATCTTCCCTGGTGGCGTTTCTGCTGCACATTAAGGTTGCTTCTTTGGAATGAATGGCTGGATGGCTGAAACTAAGGTTGTCTTTAGAAAGTCCTACCAGTACATATCTGCCTCCATGTGACATATATTGATGACCTGATTCCAGTGCCTGCTGATGGCCGGTGGCATCAAATACCACAGTTGCAAGATCATCATTAGTAATCTTTCTTATGTCAGACAGGGCATCATCCGTTACCTTAACCGTATATTCAGTCCCCAGGGATTCTGCAGCATATTGTAAACGCTGATCATTGACATCCAAGGCGATTACTTTGGCACCAGCTATTTGCGCCAGCTTTATTATACCCAAACCAATGGGACCACAACCAACTACAGCTACAAACTCCCCTGGAATTACACCGGCCCTTCTTATTGCATGAGCACCAATGGAAAGCGGTTCCACAATAGCCATTTCCTCGTAGGTTAAGTTATGGGCCGGGATCAGTAGATCAGTACTAACGGTTAGCTGTTCTTGCATTCCGCCGTCTTTATGTACTCCCAATACCTCCAGGTGGCTGCAACAATTGGTTTTATGCTGCCTGCAAGCAATGCATTTACCACAACTGATATATGGCATAACCACTGCATTGTCGCCGGCTTTCAAAGAAGGATGGTAATCTATATCAATGATTTTCGCAGCCAATTCGTGACCTAAAATTCGAGGGTAAGTAAAGAATGCCTGGTTGCCGGCATAAGCGTGAAGATCGGTTCCACAGATACCAACCTTCTTAATCTCCAGCAAGGCTTCATTGGGTTTTCGCTCAGGCGCGTCCTTTTGCCTGAGCAGGAATTGACCTGGTTCTTCGCAAACGATATAGTTCATATCCTGGTTCGAGTATACTTAATTTCACCTTCTTTGCCAACCCGGTTTTTGTAGCAAACCTGGAATATTTGTAGACGATTGTTAGAACGCAACCGTTCATATTGAATTTAATTTATCTACATTACTTTTTCACTTTAATGAATCAGATATGAATTGCTACAAGTCACCATTATTTATAATCAATGCTTTTGCGATAATCCTAACCATCGGCTGTCAGTCCGGGCAGTCAACCTCAGCTGCTGAGCAAACCACGCCTGAAACTGTCAATGCATCCCTGGAAACTTCCCCGGGGCAACTAAGGCATTTGGTGCTGTTTAAGTTTAAGGAAGATGCAGATCCCGCTGATATTAAAAAAGTGGGAGAAGGTTTTGCCGCACTGCAAGAAAAAATCCCGGCAATACAAGATTTTGAATGGGGGTTAAACGACAGTCCAAGCGGTATGAACAAGGGATTTACTCATTGTTACCTGATAACTTTTAACGGTAAAGAGGGCTTAGCCGAATACCTGCCGCATCCTGATCATCATGCTTTCAGCAGTTCATTGGACGGTTTGGTGGTAGACAAGTTGATCATTGATTATCTGGTAAATTAAACATTGCCAGTTCACTGGTTTCAACGCTTATTGTAGATTGATCAGCACCAACCATGGTATTATCTATAAAACATTTTCTTTTTATTTTTTCTCTCTTTTGGCTCCTTGGTTGCGTTCCTCCACAATCACCTGATGACACTGTAAATGAACCTGCACGGGTTGATCCAGTTTCCCATAGATTCCTTATTGCCGGTCCTACACTTACCGGCATCATCGACGAATCCGGACAGGTTGAATGGGACGCCGGTCGGCCAGGGGCACGAGATGGCTATGTGCTTTCAAGTGGGAACATACTTATCTGCTGGGCGGATGAGGTAATCGAATATGATCGGGCAAAACAGGTATTGTTTAACTATAAAAGGCCTGACGCAGCCAAGGAATTGGGTACCGCTGTCAGACTGGACAACGGCAATACCCTTATTACTGAGTCGGGCGAAAAACCACTGCTACTGGAAGTCAATCTTGCCGGTGAAATCGAGGTTGAAGTACCTCTCGAACCCGAGACAGACAATGTCCATATGCAAACCCGGATGGCACGAAAGCTTGCAAACGGTAATTATCTGGTTCCCCATTTATTGGCTTTTGCAGTAAAAGAATACAGTCCCACCGGCGAAGTTCTGAAAACTTTTAAAACCGACCTGCCGGAATTAGGAGGCCGTGAAGCAGAAAACTGGCCCTTTACCGCTATCAGGCTGAAAAATGGCAATACTGTGATTAATTTGACCCATGGAAACAAAGTAATCGAATTGAATATTAGAGGGGATGTGGTTTGGAAAATGAGCAATGAGGACACGGAAGGAGCACCATTCCAGGATCCCTGTGGTGCACAGCGCCTGTCTAACGGTAATACAGTAATTGCCAGTTATGGCGCCCAGGATGGGATTAAATTGTTTGAGGTAACCCCTGAAAAAGAGATTGTATGGAGCTATTCCGGCGAACATAGGGTGCATCATTTTCAAATTCTATCCACCAATGGGAAGCCGGAAAACGGCAAACCCATGAAGTAACTGGTGTAAAGGTGCTCGGGAGCATCCGAATGCCAGTTGGTGATTTGTATAATTTTTGTACTTTCTTACCGTAAACGAAATAAATACTATGTCCTTCACTTTAAAAAACCACGTCGCGCTGGTCACCGGCAGTACGAAGGGGCTGGGCAAACAAATTGCCTTTGCTCTGGGAAAAGCCGGGGCAAAAGTCTGTCTTAACTATGCCAATGATTGGAAAACAGCCGAAGCAACCTTCACTGAATTTCAGGATGCCGGATGCGCAGGAATCATGGTTCGGGCTGATGTCACGGATGCCGGGCAAATCCAATCCATGATCTCAGAAATAGCATCAAAATTGGGTAATGTTGATATCCTGGTAGTGAATGCAACACCGGACCAGCCTCAAAAACCTATTGAAGAGTACGACTGGGATTTTTACCAACTGATGCTTGACTTCTTTGTAAAAAGCCCGTTTCTTTTAACCAGGGCGGTACTGAAGGAGATGAAGCAAAGTAGGTGGGGGCGCATCATTAATATAGGCAGCGAAGTTTATCAGACTGCCGTTCCAAATTTCAGCGCCTACGTGGCAGCCAAGGGAGGTCAGATTGGCTGGACCCGAAGCATGTCAAAAGAACTGGCTCCTTTTGGTATAACGGTCAACATTGTGAACCCTGGATGGATACCGGTAGAAAGACATCAAAACGATCCTCAAGCCATGAAAGACGCCTATTTCGCAGATATCCCGGCTGGTCGATGGGGGGTGCCTAAAGATGTTGCAGATGCGGTGCTATATTTTGCCAGCGAAGAATCCGCTTTCGTTTCGGGGCAAACACTTTGTGTCAATGGAGCCCTTTCGCCATGGTAAACCGCCTACCGCTTTTGGCAGCAGGTAACGGGTCACAACATTGGGAACTAATTATGAAACACGAATACTTTACTGCCGGTTTAGGCAAAACTGTTTTGGTCATGGTTATACTGGTGGTTATATGGTCATTCAGGCAAGGTCAGAGAGATGTTGAACCAAATAACCTAAAGATCATTACATATAACCTGTGGAATGGCTTTGAGTGGGGCAAAGACTCAGAGCGTCGAAAGGAACTGGTCAACTGGGTGAAAATACAGAACCCGGATGTAGTGGCGCTTCAGGAACTTTGTGATTATACCAGGGAGAAGTTGCTGGAAGATGCTACGGAATGGGGACACACCCACGCCGAAATCCTTAAAACTTCAGGATACCCGGTTGGCATTACCTCTAAGGAACCGATTGAAGTCAAAGAAAGGATCTTAGAGGGCATGCACCATGGAGCGTTACATTGTAAAACTTCCGGGATTGATTTTATGGTGGTACATTTTTCACCTTTTAGCTATGAAAAGAGGAGACAAGAAGCCAAAATAGTATTAACCAGGCTTTCCAGGATCGTAGAAACACAGAACAGGTATGTTGTCTTAGGGGATTTTAACGCCGTTTCTCCTTTTGATGCCGATCTGTACAAAGACAATGGAGATCGAATAAAAGCAATGCAGGCATCTGAACGGGAAAACGACCATGTCAGGAATTTGTTTCAGGGACAGTTGGAGTATGGGGTTATGGGTGCTTTTTTAAGTTTTCCCTTACTTGATGTGGTGCAAAAATATACCGTAGGATTGCACCAGAGAATCAGTGCTCCCACACAGGTTTTTGAAGAAAACAGGGGGGAGGGAAGGCACCCAAACTCCAAGCGCATTGATTATATTTTAGTATCTCCTGCTATGGAGCTGGCTTGTACAAACGCCAGGGTGTTGAACACAGAGGAGACTTTTTATCTATCGGATCATTATCCGGTACTTGCTGAGTTTGATTTTTAAAATCAGGTTAACTTTTTTCCATGCTGGCATTATAATGAAATGCTAATAGGAGCCTGTATTCACCGAATATGCCGGCGCGAATTACCTAAAGGAGTAACAAATGATCAAATAGTTTTTTGCTATTTTAACTAATTTAGTAGTTCCCTAAATCAAACAAATCAATGAAGGATCAGCCGCTGATTACAGAAATACCCGCCCGGAACATACTTAAGATGGTGGTAATACTATCGATAATTTGCACCCTTGATGGCCTTGCTCAGCGCGGGGCATCAGTACAAAGCAATGCCCGGACTGCCGGCAGTGTTGAATACCTGTTTATTATGGATGAGTATATAACACCAAGAGAGTATGACATAGAGGGCACACCTTATTATCAGGAGGAATACGTCAACGGGGACCTTTATTCTAGTTTGGGACCAATGCATGATTTGAGGATGCGCTACAATATTTACTTCGATCGTATGGAGTATATGACAGGGGATATTCTGAATGTTATTGTACCGCATCTGGCCATAAGCAAAGTACAATTAGGTGATGAAACGTTTACAGTGGAAACGCTGGAGGACAAGGAAGGTACATACCTCACGTTCTTGATCAGGTTGGATAGCGGTGGTATGAGTTTATTAACCAAAATGGAGATAATATTCAAGGACCGGCAGCAGGGTAAACCTATCCAGGGAGATATTCCAGCGCAATACCAGCGCATGCCTGATAAATACTATTTCAGACTT
>BQJT01000092.1 GCA_021604845.1 Cyclobacteriaceae bacterium | reverse complement strand
CAGAGCAATATCTTTTCAATCCTATCATGGACGCCGTTATAGAAGCACCATATCCGGCCAGCAAGACTATTAAGGGTTGCAAATTTTCCCCTGAAACCATAAGGATGGCTGAGGGAAGTGACAATTGGCCCATCACCTGGGCCGACGACAACCAACTCTACACCGCATATGGAGATGGTTGGGGATTTAAACCAATGACTGATATTAAATTGAGCCTTGGTTTATCAAGAATTGAAGGCGAGCCCACTGATTTGAAAGCAGTAAATATCAGAAGCAGCAGTGGCGAAAGGGTAGGGCAGGGTAAGTATGGAGTTAAGGCAAGTGGAATGTTGTCTGTGGATGGTACTTTGTATATGTTGACCAGGAATGCACAAAATGCTCAGTTGGCTTGGTCGGAAGATTATGCTAAAACCTGGGAATGGGCTAATTGGACATTTAATGAAAGTTTTGGATGTCCAACCTTCCTCAACTTTGGCAAAGACTATCAGATTGCCAGAGATGACTATGTGTATATCTATTCATTCGACCAGGAGACAGCATATATTCCCGGAGATCAAATGGTGTTAGCCAGGGTGCCAAAGAATAAGCTCAATCACTGGCAGGCATACCAGTATTTTTCAGGGTTCAATCAGGACAATACGCCACAGTGGACGGACGACATACGCAAAAGACAATCGGTATTTAGCAATCCCGGCAAGTGCTATCGTTCTGGTATTTCATACAATCAGGGGTTGGATAAATACGTTTGGACACAAATCGTTCCGCTGGCCACCGATCCTGAAGGTCCCAGGTTTAGAGGTGGGCTGGGGATCTTTGTTTCGGACCAGCTCTGGGGCCCCTGGGAAACCGTCCTTTATGAACGAGAATGGGACATGGGCCCCGGGGAATCCGTGTCAATTCCAACTAAATGGATCAGTGATGACGGAAAGACATTTTATTTGGTGTTTTCCGGGGAAGACCATTTTTCTGTAAGAAAAGGAACTTTTGAATAGTAGGAAACTCAGCAAGAGCAAGAGCATACAGTTTCTCAGCAAGAGTGGAGAGCAAGAGCATACAGTTGCTCAACAAGAGTGGAGAGCAAGAGCATACAGTTACTCAACGACAGCAACTGTGTGGAGCAACTGTAATCTAAATGCTAGCAAATTTTGCCTGCCTTCCGCAGGCAGGCTCTCGACCGAAAAACCTACGCTTCGCTGCCAATCGCCTGGATCAGGGCAATATTGTATCCGAACGAAAAGGCATGTCCTTGTTTGCTGGCAGCAGGATCTTCGTGCCTTGGTGTATGGTCCGGCATGATCATTCCGTCGTAACCTACGTCCCGGAGGGTCCTGACCACCTGAGGGAAGTCCATATCTCCATTATCCGGATATACCTCCATGAAATGGTTCCATCCTCCTTTGATATTTCGTAGGTGGATGTTGAAGATTTGATTGCGTCCGCCGACCCATTCAATAATTGGTATAATCTCTTTTCTGGGATCTACTAATCCTTCTGCGGTGCTGCCCAAACATAAGTTGAAGCCATGCGAAGGACTATCGTACAACTGTCCGAATTTTTTTATGCCTTCAAAAACTTTGGGACTGTTCCAACGGGTTATACCCCCGTAGTTAACCGGAGTGGGAGGATCTGCAATATGATTACCCAGCTTAACCCCAAATTCTTCAGCAACGGGAATTACCCTATCCAGAAAATAGGTGATCCGTTCATACATTTCATCACTGTCTACCGTACCTGCAATAGGATGTGGTTTGTCCTGAAGTGTTGCTTCTTCATAGTTCCAGGTGCTGTACGATGCATTACCACGTTTTGGGTCAACTGTCCTTCCTGTCCTAAGCACCGGATGAATTGTCATATTATACAATAACACCTTGACATCGGTTTTGGCAGCTACCTCAATCATTTGCTGGATCATTTCAATTTCCTTGTCACGCTCAGGACTTTTCCCAAGCATTATGTTAGGTGTACTTACTCTTTCAATCCCCGCCGAGCTCAGTGGAAGATGGTAAGCGTCCAGACTTATCCCATATTTCTCGCAGGCTTCCTTCATTTTCAGGCTGTCTTCAAGATCCCAACCCACACCTTCGATAAGTTTTGGGGATCCACCGTCGATGTTGAACACCCCGTGTCGTGCCAAATACTCAAGGTTTTCTTTGCCGGTGCCACCGTGTTGGCAGCCCACTTTCATCAGCATTGGTTTTTTAGGCTCGGGCGCCGATTCTGCGGCCATCACCGTTTCTTCCGGTTTGGCACATCCGGCCAATGCGGGTGCTCCTCCAAAGGCCAGTGCCCCCAGTGACCCGCTGCTAACCATTTTTAGCAAATTGCGTCTTTTAAGTTTATTTAAATAGTTCATAGATATAACGTTTTAGTATTAAACCAAAGGGAAAAGTTTTGCAGCCAACATAGTGACCAGGAGTCCAACGATACCCATAATGGTAAGCATCGGTGAAAAGGTTTTTAATGCTTCCTGTTCAGTCAGGTTGCTCATTTTACAGACTATCCAGAAACCGCTATCATTCATCCAGGGAATCAATTTAGACCCACAGGCAACGGCCAGTCCAATATAAAGCATGTGGTACTCAAGCGTCATGGTAGTGGCAACACCGGATAGAATTCCAGAAGCAGTAATCATGGCCACTGTAGCGGAACCCTGAGCGGTCCTTACTACCGCAGCGATCAGAAAAGCCAGGGGGATCAGCGCCATTTGATAACCCTGTGTCAAGTCACTGATACGGGTACTGATCCCAGTCTGCTGAAGCATAGCACCAAAGGCGCCGCCGGCTGCGGTGATAAGGATAATTACACCGGCACTCATTAGCGCTGCCTGTGCCGAACTTTTGGTGTTTTTATCGCCTGAATTAAATTGAATCAGCATTAAAAGCGCGCTCGCTGCTCCCAAAACCAGGGCCAGGTTTTTCTCTCCCAGAAAATCAATAATTGTAAACAACATCGAGGAGTGACCAGCAAAGAACGTATCCGTAACTGCTTTCAAGGTAATCAATAGCACCGGAATTAAAATAGGCAGTACCGAAAACCACAAAGGAGGCAGCTTTGCATTATCTTCAGAAAGGGACTTTATCTGATCCAGAGGTGCATCGATGGAGTCTCTCAAGGGAATGGGCCATTTTTTATTGGCCCAGGCGGCATAAGCGTATCCGGCAACTATAGTTACCAGTCCAACCGATATTCCGCCCACCATCATTAAACCAATCGGTATGTTCATTTCGCTAATCAGGAACAAAGGCCCGGGAGTAGGAGGGACCAATGAGTTTGCCATAGCAGCACCTGCGGTAATGGAAAGAATCAATAGCAGATAGTTTTTTCCTATTTTCATTGCCATTGCCTTAGCCAGGGGTACCATCAGATAAAATACCGTGTCGAAAAATACCGGGATACCAATAAAAAAACTACTACCTAAAAAGCTCCAGGGGGCTTTATCAACCCCTGATACTTTCAGGATTGAGCGTACAATTTTTTCTGCTCCCCCACTTTCAAGCATACATTTTCCTATAATTGAAGCCATAGCGATCAACAGACCGATCTTACCACAGGTATTGCCAAATTCTCTGGCAATACGCAGTCCGATATCCGTGCTAATCAGTGCCTGGGTGGCCCCTTCGGTCATTCCTTTGCTTTCGGCAAAAATCTGTAGGGCGCCATCAGGAGTAAGGAAGGAAACTATAAAAGCACCTAAGAGTAGTGCCAGAAAAGCATGAAGTCGCAGGCCGATAATACCCCCGATTACTACCAGCATACCAACGGCTAGTATAATTAGGGGATCTTGTATGGTAAATTCCAAAATTTCTAGTTAGTAGGGTTGAAATTAAATCATAAAATAAGCACCAATCGGATTTATCCGATTGGTGCTTAAAAACAGACTAAACTAATAATACTAAACTCATTGTGCGTCCCACCATACACGGGTATCCAAAATATCCGGACCCTGTCTGGAAATAGCTGCACTCAGATTTTCATTGTTTACACTTTGCTCAGAATCCGGATAGGTCAACCGACGTATGAATTGTTCGGTAGTAAGATCACCGCCTGGATACGGGTTAGGTGCCACATTTGGATAATCACTCCTTCTGAAATTGGCCCAGACTTCGTGACTGCTTAAGTATGAGGACATCCAGTATTGTTCGTTGATTTCCTCAATCGCCGCTTCGTCCGCTGCCGCCAAAGGGTTTGCCGCAACATATGCGTCGATATCGGCAGGCGCTACTTCGGTATCACCCGGCCAAAGTGCACATTGTATCATATGTCCTCTTATGCCAGCCTCATATTCTGCCGCCGCATCGCCGGTAACCCAACCGCGTACAATGGCTTCCGCCAGCAACAACCGGGTTTGAGAATAAGTAACAAAGAAGTTAGGTGCTTCGGGATTTCCGAAACGACTGCGGTCCATTTGACTGAAGTCATACAAACTGGCCAGTCCATAATCTGCAACGATAGGTGGGATAGAGGTATTATCATATCCCTGGGGCATGCCAATCTGAGCATCGTAGCTGCGATCTGCATTGGCTTCGACCTGATCACCGTCCTGTTGAGCGCCCACGTAGCGTACTGCAATAGATACCAAACGGGGATCGTTGTGATCCTTCATCCAATTAACAAATTCCTCATCAAGGTAGTAAAATGGCGCTTGACCTCCATTCACGTTGGTGCCCACGCCATTTCTGAAATCGGCATTGTGCCGAACTACCGCATTGTCCAGATTGGATTCCATCAGGCCACCGGCCGCTGCAGTACTTGCATATTGTGCTGCTGTAGTCGGATCTACTTTGGATAAGCGCATAGCCGCCCGCAGTAACAGAGAATAACCGAACTTTTTCCATTGACTGATATTTCCACCGTACAAAGCATCCTGTGGAACGGCGTCAGCACTTTCGTTAAGGGCTGCCGAAGCTACTGAAAGTTCATTCAGAATATCCATATAGATAGCTTGCTGAGGATCGTAAGCGGGAAAAACCGTACCATCAATAAAGCCACGACCCGCTTGAAAATAGGGAATGTCTCCATAGGTGTCGGTGACCACCATAAACGCATATGCTTTGAAGATACGTAGCATGTTATAAATATTAGGTTTTTCAGCCGCCGTCATACTGGCTGCCTCAGTGGCAGAAACCAGGTTATCAATCACGTTACGATAGAAATTTTGCCAATTGGCCTGGGTAGCAGACCTGTTGTCCTGGTTGAGGTTACCACCGGTACCCACCCCAATAAACGGTGTGATCATTTGGCGTACTATGGTGACTTCATAAGTAAGTTGTCCATAACCGGGAGCGACTTCAATAAGAGCCCGGTTCAACTGAAACACCGGATCTAATGAGGTCAATCTTACCGGATTGGTGTTCATTTCATCAAACCCATTGTCACAGGCCATGACCAGTGACATTGAGAGTATGGTGACTAAGGTATATTTATATATTCTTTTCATGATTTTTCTATTAAGGGTAAAACGCATCATTATTCAATTAAAACCTAACATTAAGGTTAAACCCTATGCTGCGGGTAATCGGTAAGCCAGTAGCTTCCAGACCCGCTCGGTTATCAT
Source organism: Cyclobacteriaceae bacterium (assembly GCA_021604845.1). GTDB lineage: Bacteria > Bacteroidota > Bacteroidia > Cytophagales > Cyclobacteriaceae > SZUA-3. The sequence goes on along the minus strand of BQJT01000092.1, from coordinate 12,797 downwards.
CAATAATTCCATTCTGGTCCGGATGAATATGAGGCACCCACTTTTTAAGAACGGCAACATTATTCGCAACAATGTTTAGACGAACCGCGCTTATATATTTGTTTTGCGGTATAAGGTCGGTCAGGTCATAACCAAGTGACATCTGACGTAGTTGCCAGGATCCCGCATTGAATACCGATTGTTCCGACATTCTGAAACTTCTGATGGTTTCATAAAATGGCTGTATGTCTGATTGCGTAGTATTCTCTGATCCATCAGGATTAACCCCATCACCAACCACAAAACCAACATCCCTACCCACCAGGGTGGCCTTATCCAGACCGTGCCGGTAGGCATTAGTATGTGTTCCGGAAATCATCTTATGCCCTAATTTAAAGTCAATCAAAAAGTAGAAGCTCAATTTGCCAAAGGTTAGCGTATTGCCAAAACCACCCCACCATACAGGTAGTGCGCTACCGTAGTTGAGTTGCTCCCGGGATCGCATGGGCCGACCATTGTCAGAATCATATACTATCCTTCCGTCGGTAACTCCAAGTTGTCCATTTGTCGATTCTTCAGGATGGTCATCACGTAAATATCCCCAACCGTAAAGCTGAGCCATGGGCTTACCTACTACTTGTCGCAGTTCACCATGGAAATCAGCTCCTCCAACAGTGATGGAAGTTCCGTCCACATCATCCCCCAAACTCAACACTTCGGAGGTGTTGTGGGTGGCATTGGCGGAAATGTTCCATTCGAACTTGTCACCTTTAATGGGAGAATAACTGGCAAATAGCTCGATACCCTGGTTTTTGCTCTCACCAACATTGATTAGCTGTGAAGTGAATCCAGAAGCATCGGAGACCTGAGCCGAAAGAATTTGGTTATCGGATATTTTATCGTAATAACTCATTTCAAATCTCAGGTTATCAAAAAGGTTTAACTCAATTCCAATTTCTTTCTCGGTAACATCCATGGGTTTCAGATTGGAATTGGGCACGGTAGCTCCGCTGATCTGACCCACTGGTTGTGGAGTACCGGTAGGACCAGGGAATTGTTGGGCGCTGATACTGTAGAAAAGGTTGTTTGAGTAGGGCGACACATCCGTATCACTACCCACCTGGGCGTAAGCCAGTCTAAGTTTACCAAAGGTTATCCAGTCCGGCAGATTGCTGAATGACTGGGAGAATACCCAGCTACCGGTAACTGAAGGATACAGTATGCTTCTGTTTTCCGGAGACAGGGTGGAAAACCAGTCGTTCCTAACGGTAGCATTTAGGAATAACATATCCTTCCAACCCACCTCAGCGGCACCGTATAAGGAATTCACTTGCCTCTCGCTGATATCATAACCGGGGGTTACTTTACTGGCGTTCTGTATGGTGTAGAGGTCCCTGGTAAAAAAGAGTTCACCTAGCTCGGTATTGACATCCAATCTTCTGTACATGATGTTACCTCCTCCGGTCAAGGTCACCGCGAAATCACCGAATTCACGATTGGCACCGATCAGGAAGTCCGTGTTGATTTCCCTGAATCTTCGAATATCTCGTATATACTGACCGTTTACAAAGCCAGGAGGGGGAGAGGATTGTCTTTGTGAACCGGTAGGCAGGTTGTATTCCACATCCCGGGTCCAGTAGTCCTGTCCCACACGACCCTGAAGATACAGCCAGTCGGTAAGATCGTACTTGGCAGTGACGTTACCGTAAACCCTGTCCCTGATGTTATTCTCAAATCGTTTCAGGGCAAAGTAAGGATTAGTTCGGTTAGTAAATCGGGAATACCTAATCTCATCCCCATTTTCATCGCAGCAATTATCTCGAAGCACATCCAATGGCATGGAAGTCGCCAGGGTATAAATAACTACCGGGCTAAAATCCTGCTCCGCAATGTTGGGAGGATTTTGCCGGTCCTCGTTAGAATAGTTGAGGTTACCGGAAACCCGTAACTTGCTGATCTGCTGAGTGAATCCCAGGTTGATGGTATTACGGTCATAACTGGATCCAGGCAGGATGGTTTTGTTATGCATGTTAGACAATGAAAGGCTGAAACCGCCATTTTCACCACCCGATGAAACCGTTACGGTATTCGCAAGGGTATAGCCGGTGTCGTAGTAGTCTTTCACCTTATTGCGTTGCGGCTCATAAGGAACCACCAATCCGTCGTACAGGATCTGGGTTCCTCCCATGGGTTCTCCGAAGCTCCATACACCGGAAGCTGGTCCCGGGGCATCGGGTCTGACTCCTCCTTCACCCTGGCCATATTCATACTGGTAGTCAGTATAGTCAAGCGGAGAATCAGAGGTATAGTTAACATTCCATTCAACTTTTATACCTTCTCCTTCAGCTCGGTTACGGGTGGTTATCATTATTACTCCATCTTTGGCCCGGGATCCATATAATGCCGAAGCGGCTGCTCCTTTCAGTACGTTCATAGAAACAATGTCGTCGGGGTTAATACTGCTTAGCCCGTCACCACTATCAGAATTTCTATTACTTCCCACTTCACTAACATCACCAGACACTCCAAAATTGGTATTATCTATGGGCACACCATTCACCACGATCAGAGGTGAGTTGTTTCCTCCAAAAGAGGATACTCCCCGTATCCGGATCTTACTACTACCCTGAGGTCCTGAGCCCATTTTGGTAATATTTACACCGGCAACTTTACCCTGAAGGGCATCCATAAAAACCGGGCTTCGATTCACCGTGAACTCTTCCGGCGCTACTTTAGAGGTAGCGTAACCCAGTGTTTTTTGCTCTTTTTCAATACCAAGAGCGGTAACCACTACTTCTTGCAATTGGGCAACGTCCAACTCCATTTTAATGTCGATCCTTGATTGGTTTCCTACCACCACTTCCTGTGAGAGATATCCCACAAATGAGTAGATCACCACGGCGTCATCGGGAACGGTTAAACTATAGTTTCCGTCAACATCCGAGGTAGTTCCGATCGCAGTACCCTTCACCAATATAGAAGCACCGGGTAGGGGTTCGTTATTCTCATCGGTTATCCTACCTCCGAGATCCACGTCGGCAGGTGTTTCGATCACCCGCACCGGCTCACTTTTTTTGATGATTTTTACATCAATCTGATTGTTGACTCTCTGGAAGCCGACATCAGCTTGCCTGGAGATCTCTAGTAAAACTTCCTTTACGGAAATTCTGGGACTGGTTACTGAAATGTCGGATTTCAGTTTGAGCACCCTTTCGTCGTAAGCAAACTGGTATTCTGTTTGACTTTCAATTTCACTTAATGCATTCACCAGTTTGGTGTTTCTCAAGTCAATTGAGATAATAACATCATCCAAGGCCTGGGCCTGGGTGATATCGTTGGCAGAGGCAGTACTGACTGATATCAGCCAGAATACTACTAAAAACCTTAATAAGTAATGTTCCTTCATAATGTTTAATAGTTTAAGGTCATTTATGGTTTGGTATATGGTATTACATGTTTAATCGATATCGTTTAGGATTCTAACCCGTCGTCCTTCTATCTCTGATGTGAATCCTTCACTATATCCTATTCTGGTTAATACAATTTGAAGACTCAAATTGTCGAACTTTCCGGTATAACTCCAGTCGGTAGACGAATACCCTGAAGTATCAAAATCTACATCATAAGTTCTTTCAAGCGATTTAATTATATGCTGAAAACTGTTATTCCGGAAGACCAGAACGCCGTCCTTCCATACGCTTTTGTCATCCTGATCCAGCTGGGACATTTTAAGCGCTCTATTGTCTTTGGTAAAAGCCACGTGTTCCATGGGTTCCAGGAAAACCTCGTTATCGGCCTGGTTGTCGGTCACTTTTACCTTGCCGGTTAGTAGGGAAACCTTAATGGTGCAATCCTCCGGGTAGTTTCTTATGTTGAAAGAGGTGCCTAATGCCATGGTAGTTATGCCTTCTGTATCAACTACAAACGGCCTGGTAGCATCCGGTTCAACTTCAAAATAGGCTTCACCTTTTAATTTTACGTATCGGATGGAATCTGAAAAACCTTTTTGATAACATAAGGTGCTTTCAGAGTTTAAATAGATTACAGAATTGTCGGGCAGGGTAATTTTTGATTTATGACCAGTGGGATTGTAGGTAATAACCTGTTCGGGTTGTTCCACCACAACCTGCTGAGTCTTGTTGGATTTAATGGAAAACCAGCCAATGACACATATTAATATAAGTCCGGCCGCTGCTGAGTAAATTGTATGCCACTGATTTTTTGTTTTGGTATTAGCTTTCAAGTCCTTAAATCCTTCTTCAACGATGTGTTGCTCTAGAGACTGGTAGTCCGGGTATTGAGGCTGGGGAGTATCCTGGACCCAGGCCTCGTTTAGAAGTTGATAAGATAATTCGTTGTGATCCGATGATTTTCTCCATACTTCAAGCTGCTGCAATTCCTTACTATTCGCAGTGCCGATAATACTTCGAATGACTATTTCCTCGATATCAGAATATTGCATCTATTTCAACCTATGCCCGAACCATCACTTTGAACAGGTTTCTAAAGTTTCCTGGACAAACTTATTCTGAGTTATAGACGTGATGCAAAGTGCAAACCCTTACTTGGTACGTAAATATTTCGGGGGATTCTGACAACGATTACCCGGGCTATCGACTACAAGTGAGATAATCATCGACAGTTATTTTCAGATGCTTCACTGCCAGTCTAAGCTGTACTTCCACTGTACGAACCGAAATATCCAGTAATTCACCAACTTGCTTATAGGACAATTGGTCGTCCTTAATCATTTTATAAACCAGTTTTCTTCTGGGTGGCAGGTTTTCAATACATTCATATACAATTTCCTCAAATTCTTTTCCCATCAAGTGGTTACAGGGATCAGATCTGTGGTGGATCAAAAAATCGATGTTATTATCAATCTTAATGTGGTTGTGTCTTTTATTTTTCCTGAGATAATCCAGAGACTGATTTTTAATACAGGTATACAGAAATCCCAGGAAATTCTTTTTATTGAAGGTCTTTCTTCGATTTCTTAACAGTTTAATAAGCACATCGGATACTACGTCTTCAGCTTTTTGTGGAGAGGATACAAAAATTCGGGCCAGCAGTAACATCTTCGCATGGTACAACTTAAAGAATAATGAAAATGCTCTTTTTTCATCAAGCTCTGCTATCTGGAAGAGCAAATCGTGCAAGTCCACTGAATCGCTGGCCAGAGATTCAGCCAGCAGTTTTTGTGCCTGTCTGTTATCTCCGTGCTGCGGAAGTAGCTGTTCCATGGATGTTTTGACCTATATTTTCAAAGGTTAAGAATCCAGGTTAGTAGGTTAGTTAGTTAGTCTGATTTTTCTAATATATCTGTCGGTTAATTACCAGATATATTAAAATATTATAAAATCAGATTTTAATATAGCAATAGTTTACAGCTAATCAAATTCCAGGCACGTCGAATCCAGCAAGCCCCCCAAATTTGGTTCTGGATAGGTTATTTTCCTCCGTTAAACTGAAGGTCTGCCTGGCATTGACTGTCCAATTCAGGAACTGCTTGTGAGCTTGCCAGATTTTCAATTACGTCCCCAGTCTGCACTACCCAGTTCATAAGACACTCCTCAACATCGCAATGATGACCATGGGCCACATCCTGGTGGTCGGATTGCGGGGTGCTGCCATTGGCAACCAGGCCTAATACATGCCCGAACTCATGATGTATTATAGTGGATTCCAGTATTTCTCTGTCCGGTTCTAATAATTGATCAGAAAGGTCATGCACGGTCGCTTCGAAAATGGCCATTGAGGTGTTCCTATAGGCGATCCCAAGTACTTTTGAATTGCCACTATTCTGGTTGTAATCACCATCAGCAAAGAAAATGTAAGCAGCCAACGATTTGCCTGAATTATATTCTGTTCGATTTTGGTCTTCAATGGACTTAATATCATCGACCGAATAGGGTGCCAAACCAGGTGAAGGAATACTGCTTTCTTTAAATATAATTCCAGCTGATTTATTCACTGTAGATAACAGAAAATCCTTAAGGTTATTTAACGCTACCGTTGTGGGTTTATAACCTTCTACATATTGGATTTCCACTACAAGTTTATCAAATTCAGTATCTCGCAGGAAGTCAGCAGCAGAGGTACCTACTGGTAACTGGTTGACGGATTTATCGATTTCATTTGGATTGGGAGCAGTGTCTTTGGAATCGCTGCAACTGACTCCAAGCAATACTGCTAGCCCGAACAGGGCTGAAACTGCCGATTTTCGAAATGAGTGACCTAAAAAATTCATATTAGTGACCGTTTAAATTATCTACCAGCAAATATGATCAATCTGATTAACACCTAAGAAATCAATTAGTGTCAGCCGGCACTGATGTAAGATTTGAGATTAAAAAATATCAATCCATTAAAGTGTTTTCTGCGAGGCACTTTAGGCTTATGACCGAAACTGTTGAGCGAACAACTTCATCCTCCGGGCGGTCAAAGTACTACCTAATATTAGGTAGTACTCCCAATATTAGGTAATCATAAAATGGTAACATCCGGTATTGCCCTGTATTGAATCGAACCGTACTTTTGTCACACTATTTAAAATTAGTCTAAATAAGATTTACTTAATGAAATTGCATACATCAATAAAAATTTGTTCAACACTAATTGCCTGCGTACTGGTATTATTTACCGCCTGCTCTGATGACGAACCCGCACTGCAACCACCTGCCATCACCGGTAACGGTATCGATGTGGAGGCTGGCCGCGGCGTTGATGTCACCATTGCGCTGTCGTTGAATGCTCCGGGAGGGATACAGTCACTTACAGCAACAGTTGATGGTGGATCCCCGGAAAATATCCCGGTTAACACAGGAGACCTCACCCAGAACTTGAACTATGACTTCAGCATTCCAGCTGAATCAGTACTGGGAGACCAGTTCTCGCTGGTGTTTACCCTGACCGATCAGGGTAATGAGCGTACCACCTACCAGGCTACTGTTACCACGGGCAAATTAATAGAAACTCCGGCAACCTATGAGTTTACCAGAAACGGGGCAAGTTCTGTATCCTATACAGGACAAACAGAGCGGTTAAATATGGTCGAAGAAATTAAGGCGGTGCTAACTGCAGGAGATGCCGGCGGGTTGGTTTCAGAGCAGGTGCTGCTGGATATGTTTGCCAATACCGGGGATAATGGTGGAGGAAATTTTAGTTTCAGCTCAACCAAGCAATTGAAGGATAAAACTTTTGCCCCTGACCTGGACGATAAGCTGTTCGAGAACCTGTTCGCCGGAGTTGCTGCCGCAAGTGTCAATGGGAACAACGGTATTGACGCCAGCAATGGTACTGCAGGATTGTTAACCAGGGAAAATAGTGGGAATACTATCCTGGTAGATGAAAATGGAAGGGAATTCACCCAGCTTATAGAAAAAGCGATGATGGGAGCTGTATTTTATAATCAGATGTTTAATCTATATCTGACCGATGAGCGCACCGGTGACGATGTTGAGAATGTACAGCTTGCAGATGGTGCAAACCATACGCCCATGGAACATGGAATGGACGAGGCATTCGGTTACTGGGACCCGCCGCTGGACTTTACCTCTTCCTGGCCATCAGAGCGCAATGATGAGGACCGGTTTTGGAGCCACTATTCCAATACAGTGGATGATCAGCTGGGGACCAACGAAATTATTATGAATGCCTATAAAGAAGCCCGGGCAGCAATTGTGAACAATGATCTGGCTACCAAGAACGAAATGCGGGAAGTGCTTTACAAGTACCATGAATTGGTGGCAGCAGCCGTTTGTGTCCACTACATAAATGGCACGTTAAGCTCATTGAATGATGGAAAAACCGGAGAAGCCTTTCATACGCTTTCCGAGGCCTGGGCATTTGCCAACGCGTTGCGATATAGTCCTATTAGAAAAATTACCCTGGAACAACTGGAGCAGATTATGGAAACCGACTTTGGAGCGGATGGAAATTTTTGGAACGTTAGTCAAGTTGGATTAAATGCAGCCAAAGCTACTTTAACCGCAGTTTACCAGGAATTGGAACCAGTACAAAATGATTTATAACTGGAACTCAATAAGGAAAAGGGGGCTTTGTGGAATATTCTGCCACAAAGGCTTTTCTGGTTATAAAAACCAACGTTATGAATAGAATAAACACGTTTGCAGGTTGTTTGCTGGTTGCTCTGGTGCTGCTGGTTTATGCCTGCGACAGCAGTGATGATGGCAATGGAACCTCGCCTACACCAGAATTTGATCAGGCCGGAATGCTTGAAAACTATGCTGATAACCTGATAATACCAGGGTACAATGATTTACAGGCCGATGCAAATGCTCTTAAATCCGCCGCTGACGTTTTTACTGCCGATCCCACCACCGCTAACCTGGAAAACCTCCAAAATAGTCTTAAGTCTGTCAGACAATCATGGCAGCAGGTGAATTTTTATCAGTTTGGCCCGGCTGAAACCAGTATCCTAAGATCCGTTTTAAATACCTATCCTACCGACACTGATAAGGTAGACCAAAATATAGAGAATGGAGGATATACCCTGGGGTCGGTAGATAACATTGCAGCGGGTGGTTTCCCAGCCATCGATTACCTGGTTAATGGGCTGGGTGACTCCAATGATGAAATCGTGGTTTCTTTTACTCTGGACATTCAGGCAGAAAATAGAAAAACCTACTTAACTGACAATGCGAATTTCGTGAAATCCAATATAGACCTGGTTACTGACAGCTGGCAGTCCTCAGGAGGTGATTATCGCGGTACCTTTCTGGATGCAACCAATGCCGGAACCGGAGTAGGAAGTTCTACCAGCCTGTTGGTGAATGCGATGATCCAGCATTACGAAAGGTACCTCAGGGATGGCAAAATTGGTATTCCCGCAGGAGTGCGCAGCGCTGGCGTGCCCCGTCCTATGGCAACAGAAGCTTTTTACGGGGGTTATTCGGCGGAACTTTTAGTAGCCAACCTGCAAGCATTCAGAGATCTGTTTACCGGAGCTAATGGTTCCGGGCTGGATGACAACTTGATCTTTTTGGATTCTGAGGCCCTGGCCAGTGACATTCGGTCCGGACTTGATCAGGCTATTACTGAAGCGCAGGCTTTGACGGACCCGCTTTCAGGAAATATAGAAAATAACAACGACCAGGTAATCGAGGTTTTTACCAGTCTTCAGGAGGTAATGGTATTGATTAAGGTTGATATGACCTCCGCTTTGGGTATTACCATCAATTTTCAGGATAACGACGGCGATTAAGCTCAATGAAAGCAATAATAACCTATTTGAACAAACCCATTTCAATTGCTCCTCTGGCAATGTTCCGGGTATTGTTTGGGTTTATTATGCTGATTAGTATCGTTCGATTCGCTTTAAATGGTTGGATAAAAACACTTTATATCGACCCACAGTTCTATTTCCCCTTTTTCGGGTTTGAATGGGTGCAGCCACTTGGTCCCCTCGGCATGTACCTGATGTTCGCGGTGATGGCGATTGCCGCGATGATGATCATGATCGGTTTCAGGTACCGGGCGGCTGTCTGGTTGTTCTTTCTGTGCTTTACTTATGTAGAACTTATCGACAAGACCAACTATCTCAATCATTATTATTTTGTAAGTATTGTATCGATGCTGCTTATCTTTTTGCCAGCCAATCGATCCTTTTCAGTAGATAGCCGGCTAAGTCCAGGCTTAAAGGTAGATAAAGTGCCTCGCTGGACTATTTTTATTATTCAACTCCAACTGGCAATTGTCTATTTCTATGCTGGCGCTGCAAAATTAAACGCACAGTGGCTGGTGGATGCCATGCCCTTAAAGATCTGGTTGCCAGCACATGCACACTTACCGGTAATTGGTCAATTTCTGAAGTTGGAACTTACTGCTTATTTTTTCAGCTGGGCAGGTGCGTTTTACGATCTAACTATAGTGTTTTTTCTTTTAAACCGGCGCACCCGGTTAGCAGCATATAGTGTAGTAGTAGTTTTTCACCTTACAACCGCGCTGCTATTCCAAATAGGAATGTTCCCATACATTATGATCCTGGCTACTTTGATTTTCTTTTCACCTGAGTTTCATGAAAAGCTGATTTCGAAAATTAACAGTTGGATTAATCTAGTTGCAGAAAACAGCGGGGGAACTGAAGCATTGCCTGAGCGACAACTTAATTATAAAAAAGGTATGTCCTGGTTTTTGGGAATATTACTGGTGCTTCATTTTTCTCTTCAGTTGTTAATTCCCTTGCGTAGTAAACTGTACACCGGAGAAGTGTTTTGGACAGAACAAGGATACCGTTTTTCCTGGAGGGTAATGTTAATGGAAAAAGCTGGTATGGTGGTGCTCCATGTAACAGACCCGGAAACAAATAAAAGCTGGGAAGTGCCAAATTACCAGTATCTCACTGCCAATCAGGAGAAAATGATGGCAACACAGCCCGACATGATCTTGCAGTTTGCTCATTATCTGGAAAAGCAATATCAAACAGCCGGTTACAGCGATTTGAAAATTACCGCAGAAAGCTATGTAACGCTCAACGGCAAGCGAAGCCGGCTGTTCATTGATCCTCAAACGGATCTTACTCAGGTCAAAGATGGATGGGGTGCTAAAAGTTGGATACTTCCGATGAATCAACCTAAGCAAATATCGGTTCGCCATGATTAGCAGATTAAAACCATATTATTTGCTGGTTATGCTGACACTAATAGCTGCAACTAAAGTAACCGCCCAGGACTATGATATTTATGGCTGGGTAACTGACGAAAATCAGCACTTCATCGAGGGGGCAGAAGTTGTGGTCACCGGAACTTCCCAAATGCAGCGTACGGATAAGCAAGGTCAGTACCGGTTTAGCAATCTAAGCGCCGGCAGGTATCATTTGCAGGCATTTGCTATGGGAAAAGAAATTGCCTCTCAACAGGTTTCTATTACCAACGAAAATGTTCGATTGGATTTTAAATTAACTGTGCTGTTTACTGAACTCGACGATATCACCATCAGGGATGAACGTCAGGCTACCTTTGGTATCACCAAACTGAACTCAGTTGAAGGGACGGCTATCTATGAAGCGAAAAAGACTGAAGTAGTTGTTCTCCAGGACATTACTGCCAACCTGGCTACCAACAACAGCCGGCAGGTCTACTCAAGGGTAGCGGGCCTGAATATTTGGGAGAGTGATGGAGCAGGTGTTCAATTGGGTGTTGGAGGCCGGGGGCTTAGCCCAAACCGGAATTCAAATTTCAACACCAGACAAAACGGCTATGATATCGCTGCTGATGCTCTGGGGTATCCTGAAAGTTATTACACTCCGCCTACTCAAGCGATTGAAAGAATTGAGATCGTAAGGGGCGCCGCCTCTTTGCAATACGGTACCCAGTTTGGGGGCATGCTGAATTTTAGATTTAAGCAAGGGCCGGAAGATCGACCGTTTTTATTTTCAACCAGACAGACAGCCGGCTCGTTTGGGTTGTTCAACAGTTTTAACAGTATCGGTGGTACCCGGGGAAAAGTTAACTATTATGGTTTTTATCATTACAAGCGAAGCGATGGCTGGAGGCCTAATTCCGGCTTGGACCAACATACCGCCTATGCGTCTGTACGGATCGACATCAACGACAAGCTATCCATCAAACCTGAGTTTACCTACATGTCGTATCTGGCACAACAGCCAGGTGGTTTGACAGACAAACAATTCGAGGAAAACCCACAACAATCAACCAGAGACCGCAACTGGTTTCAGGTTAAATGGAATCTGATGGCATTGGTAATGGATTATCAGATTTCTTCCAGTACCAAAATAAACACCAGGTTTTTCGGGCTGGTAGCCGCCAGAGATGCCCTGGGCAACTTAGGCCGGATTGACCGCCCGGATTTTGGTGGTGATCGGGATCTGTTAAAAGATGATTTTCAGAATTGGGGTAATGAGACCCGTTTGATGCATCATTATTACCTCGGTGGAGACATGTCAGTATTGTTGACCGGCATTAGATATTACAACGGTTTTACCTACCGGCGGCAAGGACTGGGGAGCAATGGATCAGATGCAAATTTTGATTATCTAAACCCGGATAACCTTGAAGGCTCGGATTTTGATCTGCCCAGCAATAACGTATCCCTGTTTGCTGAAAACATATTTAACTTGTCTGAAAAGTTTAGCCTTACTCCAGGTATTCGATTCGAATACATTCGGACTGAAGCAGATGGATACTATAAGAACCGGGTGGAAGACCTTGCGGGAAACATTCTACTGGATGAAAAAGTTGAGGAACACCGGGTTGATAAACGTTCCTTTGTCTTCCTGGGATTAGGAGCCAGTTACAAGCAAAATAAAGATTTAGAAATTTATGCTAATTTTTCACAGAACTACCGAGCGGTAAATTTCAACGACATCAGGGTTAATATAGGAAGCCTTGAGGTAGACCCTGATATAAAAGATGAGAGAGGATACAATCTGGAGATCGGAGCCCGTGGAAAAGTTGAGAATCGATTCAGTTTTGACCTGACCGCATTCCATTTGTCCTACCAGGACCGGATTGGTACGGTGCTTCGAACGGAGCCCAATCCGATGTTCAATAATCTGGTAGATCGCACTTACCGGTATAGAACCAACGTGGCCGATGCCCAGATATATGGGATCGAGTCATTTGCTGAAGTGGATCTGTATAAACTATTCATCGACCGGTCAGCTAATACTAAACTTGCGCTGTTTTCGAACCTTGCGTTTATCAATGCTGAATACACCAAATCGGAAGAAAACGGGATCGAGGGAAATCAGGTGGAACTAGTACCAAAGGTTAATTTTAAAACCGGCCTTACTTTTGGAAAGGGCAACTTTCAGGCAATTTTTCAGTTTATGTATG
>BQJT01000091.1 GCA_021604845.1 Cyclobacteriaceae bacterium | reverse complement strand
ACAGATTTACCGGTATTCCAGGCCAGCACCCGGCTAGATTTTGAGCTTGAAATGGCATTTGTGGTTGGTAAGGAAAATCGTTTGGGCCAGCCTATTGCGATAGAACAGGCAGAAGACCATATTTTCGGCATGGTTCTTTTTAATGATTGGTCAGCCAGAGATATCCAAAAGTGGGAATATGTGCCGCTGGGTCCATTCCTTGGTAAGAATTTTGCTTCGTCGATTAGCCCTTGGGTGGTAACCATGGAAGCACTGGAGCCGTTTAGGATAAAAGGCCCAACACAAAATCCCAAAGTATTACCATATTTGGAATTTGAAGGTCCGGGTAATTTTGATATTGAGTTGGAAGTGCTGATCTCTACCAGTAGCCTTAAAGACAATATTATCAGCCGATCCAATTTTAAATATATGTACTGGAACATAGCTCAACAACTTACCCATCATGCAGTTAATGGGTGCAACCTTCGCATCGGAGACCTGATGGCATCCGGAACTATCAGCGGTAAGAAACCGGATAGTTACGGATCCATGCTTGAACTTTCCTGGGGCGGCACAAAACCGGTTCGTCTGGAAGACGGTTCAACCAGGACTTTTATCGAGGACTTTGATACCATTGCTATGCGTGGATGGTGTGGAAAGCACCCAAAAAAGGTTGGGTTCGGGAAAGTTGAAACTAAAATTCTTCCTACTCTTCATGGATAAAGTGATTTCCCTGGATCCCAATGAGATAACCTCAAGGCAACTTCATGGCTACTTGCTGGCATCGGTTGCCCCCAGACCGATAGCATTTGTAAGCACAATCGATAAAGCAGGCAACATCAACTTAAGCCCTTTCAGCTTTTTCAATGTTTTCAGCGCCAACCCACCGGTGGCCATATTCTCGCCTGCCCGAAGTGCCCGGGATAACTCCACCAAACACACCTATGATAACGTTAACCAGGTACCGGAGGCAGTGATCAACCTGGTAAACTATTCAATGATTGAGCAGGTATCACTAGCCAGTACAGCTTTTCCGAAATCAGTTAATGAATTTGTAAAATCGGGATTGACCGCGGTTAATTCCGATACTGTAAGCCCTCCGCGGGTCGGCGAATCACCAGTATCTTTCGAATGCAAAGTAAATCAAATAATACCTCTTGGTACCGAAGGTGGAGCGGGCAATCTGGTAATCTGCGAGGTAATACGCATACATTTAAAAACTGAATACCTGGATGCAAGTAATACCCTGCAAACTGAGCGCATGGATCTGGTAGGAAGAATGGGAGGCAATTGGTACATTCGGGCTTTCGGTGATGCGCTTTTTCAAATTTCCAAACCTACTGACATTATAGGCAGAGGTGTAGACCAACTTCCGGCATCCGTCCGAAATTCCACCATCCTTACGGGAAGTGATTTGGCAAAGTTAGGGGGATTAGAAGGGTTTCCGGATGAAAGCACTCTGGATAAATGGAAAGAACGACCGGAAATCAAGTGTCTATTACAAAAATCACATACCCCGGAGGAATGGCACAAGTTAGCAAAGCAAATGATTGATAATCAAGATATTGAGTCCGGAATTAAAACCTTGTTAGTGGCAGACGAATTAGCTTTCTGAGTGTTACGCTGTGCACCAAGCACCAGCAGTGACGCCCACGCTCCACGCTCCACGCTCCACGCTTAAAACTCAAATCTCCATGCTCCATGCTCTATGCTCCATGCTCTATGCTCCATGCTCCACGCTCCATGCTCCACGCTCCATGCTCCATCTCCATGCGCCATGCTCCATGCTCCATGCTCCACGCTCCATGCTCCATGCTCCACGCTCCATGCTCCATGCTCCACGCTCCATGCTCCATGCTCTATGCACTATCCTCCATTATTCCTAATTTCACCATATGAGTAAATCAAAAACCTCAAAAAAGAAACTAGCCTCGCTGGGCTATGTCTTCAAAGATATCATTTGGCCTCGCAGATGGCTGTTGCTGCTGGGACTGGCATTAATTATTATCAACAGGTTAGCAGGACTGGTGCTTCCAGGGTCCACCAAATACCTGGTGGATAACGTAATAGCCGAGGGCAATTTGGACTTGCTGTATGTTATTTTAATGGCTGTGGGCATTGCAGTTACCGTACAGGCGGTTACTTCTTTCTTCTTAACCAAGCTGCTGAGTGTAGAAGCACAACACCTGATCGCCCAATTGCGGGCCCAGGTCCAAAAACAGGTAATACACCTTCCTGTTAAATTTTTTGATAACCATAAATCCGGCGAACTGGTATCACGCATCATGTCCGATGTTGAAGGCGTGCGGAACCTGGTAGGTACCGGGTTAGTACAACTGTTTGGTGGATTACTTACTTCATTGGTTGCCCTTGGCATACTTTTAAATATTAACGCCCAGATGACACTCTTTGCCATCGTACCGATGATCATATTTGCCTTGATTTCGCTTAAAGCTTTTAATTACATTCGTCCAATTTTCCGAAAGAGGAGCATCATAAACGCGGAAGTAACCGGAAGGCTTACTGAATCACTGGGAGGTATCAGGGTAATAAAGGGGTTCCATGCCGAGCCCCAGGAAATAAAGATTTTCAAGAAAGGCGTTATGCGCTTATTCAACAATGTTAAGAAATCTTTGACCTCTACCAGTTTGGTGACCAGCTCTGCCACTTTGCTTTTGGGAATCGCCAGTGTAACAATTATGGGCGTCGGTGGCTACAAGATTGTGGGCGGAGAGATGACTGTGGGTGATTTCTTTGCATTTACCTTATACCTGGGGTTCATGGTGGCGCCCATCATCCAAATGAGCAATATTGGCAGTCAGATAACTGAGGCTTTTGCCGGGCTCGACCGCACGGAAGAGATTTTAAACCTATCACGGGAGGATGACAGCATCGCAAGAGTTCATGTATTGGAAAGAATTGAAGGCAATATGGTATTCGATAATGTATCATTTGCATACCAGGAAAACACCGAGGTAATTAAGGAAATCAGTTTTGAAGCTCCGTCAGGTTCTATTACCGCACTGGTGGGTAGTTCCGGGTCTGGAAAGACCACCATAGCAGGTCTGGCAGCTTCTTTTCTTGATCCTACCAAAGGAATAATTACTATCGATGGTATTGACCTGAGTACAATTACCCTGGAAAGTTACCGGAAGCAACTGGGGGTAGTTTTACAAGACGACTTTTTGTTTGAAGGAAGTATCCGTGAAAACATCCTTTTCCCCAGACCAGGTGCTTCTGAAGAGCAGCTCATTCAAGCAGTTGATGCTGCCTATGTGAGTGAATTCAGCGACAGATTTGAGGATGGCCTTGATACTTTAATCGGCGAAAGAGGGGTAAAATTAAGTGGCGGCCAGAGACAGCGCATTGCCATTGCTCGTGCAATATTAGCAGACCCAAAGATACTGATTCTGGACGAAGCTACTTCAAACCTGGATACCGAGAGTGAATCATACATCCAGGATAGTCTAATGCGGCTTATGAAGGGTCGTACTACATTTGTTATAGCGCACAGATTAAGTACCATCCGGCAGGCACATCAAATCCTGGTTATAGAGGATGGAGAAATTGTGGAACGGGGGGCGCATCAACAGCTGCTGGACAAACAGGGAAGATATTATAAGTTGTATACCTACCAGAGCAGAATATAAATCTCCGATCTCTGGTCTCTGATCTCTGATCTCTGAACTTGGTAACAAATTAAAGATCTGAGATCTGAGATCAAAAATATCTTTCACGAAAGATATTTTGATGGTGTTTTTCGTGCCCGACAATGATAAAACCTATGGCAATCACACTTATAGGCCAACCACTGGCCGATCCAATACGTTGTAGCATTTCCGGAGTAAAGTTTTCGAATAGTTTCACTGTTGTCTTACGAATATAGCTCAACTCCTCCAGCAGATCCGGCACCGGTCGATGAGTGAGGGGGCATTCCATTATATAGTCGTCCTGGTCAAAACCGGGCAATGGTGCCTGGTCATTACGGGCAAAACGTAACGCGCGGATACTGAATATCCGCTCCGCATCACACAAATGAGCCAGCATCTCTTTTAAATTCCATTTACCTGCTGCATAACGGTATTCCCACTTTTCCTCAGGATATGACCCGAAAAGATCGATTGACTCTTCATGGGAACTTACCATTGAACCAATTAAATCATCATCATCTAATCGAGAAATATAGGGTTTGTAGAACTCGGGATAGTTTCCTTCTTTTGGGATTTTTGTCTCTAACTCCATGATCAGCTAACTGCAAGTTAATCTTAAAGGTGCTATCATATTTGAAGATTATAGCTATTTTTAATTCACACCTACCGTAAGGTAATAAGTTTAAAGAAGATGGGAAAAAAAGTATTGGTAGTTACCGGTGGAGGCGACTGCCCCGGACTGAACGCAGTGATCCGGGCTATTGTTAAGAGGTCTGCTCAGGAAAAAGATTGTGAAGTTATTGGAAGCATTGAATCTTACAATGGCATTTTAGTTGATCCTATGGAGGTGGTGGTATTAAATGAATATGCTGTAGCCGGGATCCATGTAAGAGGCGGTACTATTATCGGCACTACCAATAAAGGAGGTCCGTTTGCCTGGCCGGTGCAAAATGAGGACGGAAGCTGGTCCGCGGTTGACCGTTCGCAGGAGCTATTACAAAGAATCCAGAATCTATCCATTGATGCCGTAATCAGTATTGGTGGTGACGGTTCTCAGAAAATTAGCCAAAAACTCTTTGAAATGGGTTGTAATATCATTGGTGTGCCAAAAACCATCGACAACGATTTGTCCGCTACGGATTTTACTTTCGGCTTCAGAACAGCGGTTCAAATAGCCACTGAATCAGTGGATAAATTGGTAACCACTGCTGAAAGTCATAACCGGATCATGATTATGGAAGTTATGGGCAGACAAGCAGGCTGGATAGCACTTCATTCGGCTATTGCGGGCGGGGCGGAAGTTTGCCTTATTCCGGAGATTCCATATGACATAGATAAAGTAATGGAAAAAATAAACAGCCGTTTTTCTAATGGAAAGGGGTTTGTAGTTATCGTAGTAGCTGAAGGTGCTAAACCCAAAGGCGGCACTGTTACCGGCACCATCAGCCGGGAAGCGGGGTATGAAAACATTCGATTAGGTGGTGTTGCATATAAACTAAAGCAGGAAATCAAGGACAAGGGTTGTGAAGCCAGCAGCAGGGTAACTGTACTGGGTCATTTGCAACGAGGAGGAATACCGATTGCCATTGACCGGCTGCTGGCCACTCAATTCGGAGTAAAAGCTTTTGAAATGGTTTTAGAAGAAGATTTCGGTAAGATGGTTTCAGCCCGTCACCCCAACATAGTTTCTGTGCCTTTAGAAGAAGCCACCAAGCACTATAATTTTATTGGCAAAGATTCAAATTTGCTGAAAACCGCCAGAGGGATTGGAATGTGCCTTGGAGATTAATACTTAACAAGATTAAGAAATACTAGATGCTCACAAAAAAAAGATACTCCGTTAAAGACATTTTGATGTGGACCCGGTGGGAAATTTCAGGATTCCTGCTGTTTGCAATCACTGTCACGGTTTTACATCATTATGCCGGGTTTAGTTTTTTGAGGGTACCCTGGACACCGGTAGCAGTGGTTGGTACAGCTGTCGCCTTTATTATTGGGTTTCAGAATAATTCCGCCTATGGGAGAATTTGGGAAGCCAGAAAAATCTGGGGCGGGATTGTTAACACCTCAAGAACCTGGGGAATGAAGACCAAAGATATGATCACAGCGGAGCATGCCGCACAGTCTGTAACAGTGGAGGAATTGCAGGTTTTGAGAAGATCCGTAGTTCATCGACATATCGCCTGGTTAACTGCCTTGAGGTATGCCATGCGCCAACCAAGAAAGTGGGAAGATTTTCAAGAGCATCATACCAATCGCGAATGGTCAGATTTAGTCCAGATTCCTGAGCGGATGGTCGATCTGGCCACAGTGCTTTCTACTTATCTGAGCCCGGGTGAGCTGGAGTTTACTCTGAGCAAAAATAACAAAGCAGCTGCCATACTTTACTTACAATCCGACCATCTTAGAGTGCTTAAGGAACGGGGGATTATCTGGGAGTTCTCTTTTCTGGAACTGGAGAATCTACTGCAGGAATTATTTACACTTCAGGGGAAATCAGAGAGAATTAAGAATTTTCCGTACCCAAGGCAGTATGCCACCCTGTCTTTATATTTTGTGTGGATCTTTTTGATACTTCTTCCCTTTGCCATAATCCCTGAATTTGCCAACATTGGAGCCACATTAATGGATGCGTTTCCCAATGTCGGATCCTGGTTTATTTGGGCCGGTGTCCCTTTCTGTGCTTTAATATCATGGATGTTTCATACCATGGAACGGATCGGACGGGTTGGAGAAAACCCGTTTGAGGGATCCTCGAATGATGTGCCGATTTCAACCATATCCAGAGGCATAGAAATTGACCTGCGTCAAATGATGGGTGAAAACCAACAGGATATACCGGACCAATTTGAAGAAATTATGGACATCCAAATGTAAAAGGATAGTTACCTGTAATATTAGCAGGTGGAAAGCTAAAAATTGATTTGCTAGTTTTTAGTTTTTAGTTTTTTATTAACTGTCAACAGCCTGCTGACAGAAGTCAATACACTTACGGACTTCCTGAACTGCATCGGAATTTTCCGGGATTGGGTATTCCAATTCGATGGTTGCCATAAACCGGTACTTTTTGTCCCTTAGCAACTGCAGGATTTCTTTTAATGGTGTGTCCCCCTGTCCCCATGGCATGTTGTCACCATTGTTCATTTTCCGGTCCTTCAAGTGTAAATTAAGTATCCGATCATGATACTTTTCAATCAGTGGTATGGGTGATTCATTAGTGCCAGCCACATAATGGCCAACATCCAGGTTAATTGCGTTGTATTTGGATTTTACCACTGCCTGGTCCCAACTGTTAAAATCCACCTTCGCATGGTTATGATAACCTATCAATTTTTTGTGCTGGTCTGCATAAGGACTCAGCTTATCAATTGTCTGATCGGACCGTTCCAGGGTGATTCCTCTGGCACCTAAGGTTTTAGCAACCTTAAACGAATAGTCGATTTCCTCCGGCGACATGCGGTCCAATGGAAGTTTGATTATTTCTATGGTGACTCCGCTGTCGTGATATATTTTTCGCAGTTCCTTAAACGGTTCCATGGAAACCGAAGTTCTCCATTTTGTCATCTGCTGATTATATTCATCCAGTTCCTTTTTTTCCGAGTCAGTGAGATTTCCCCATCGTTTGGCAGGACCTTCAGGTGCACCTGCAAATTCCTCTGCAGGACTTCCCATCAGTTCTACAGTGGTTAATCCCAATACCGTCAGGTACTCCAGTAGCTCTTCCGCACTTCCGGGCATACTTCTAAAACTATAGGTAATTACCCCAAGATTAATTCCCTTTACCGGGAGTTTGCGGGATGACCTGAACAAATTTGTTGAACTGCCAAATGACATCACAGGAACTAATGAGATTCCTGCAGCCAGTCCAGCGGTATTAATTAGGAACCCTCTTCTTTTCATATTTCCGGAATTTTTATGGGTTTTGCTATTCATTAGTGACGACTTAAACAAGTTTCGAATTTTAATTGAAACGGAACTTCAATATTAGTAACTTATAACAAGTTGCAACATTTATGTCAAAATGGCTATAGCAAAGTTTAGAATTAACGGACAGAATAAACAAGTAGATGTTGACCCCACTATGCCTTTACTATGGGTTTTAAGGGACTACCTGGGTCTGACCGGCACCAAATACTCTTGCGGTATTGCTATTTGTGGAGCTTGTACCGTTCACATTGATGGTAACCAGGCAAGGTCATGTGTGCTGCCGGTTTCTGCGGTGGAAGGAAAAGAAATAACTACCATAGAAGGATTGTCAGCAGATAACGATCACCCCGTTCAAAAAGCCTGGATTGAGCAGCAGGTACCGCAATGCGGATATTGTCAATCCGGACAAATAATGGCCGCAGCTTCGCTTTTGGAAAACAACCCGAATCCATCTGAGGAAGAAATTGTACAGACTATGGATACAGTACTTTGCAGATGCGGTGCATATCCCAGAATCAAGAAGGCCATAAAACGAGCTTCAGAAATAAAGTAAATGACAGGGGTATCAAGAAGAAAATTTATACAAACCACCTCAGCATCCGGGGTTGGCCTGGTGCTTGGCTTTGTTCCCGGTAAAAGCAACCAACTGGTATCCGGACTTTCGGAAATAGATCTGAACCAGTTCATTTCTGTGGGCACCGGAGGACAAATAACCCTGTTTAGTCACCGGCCGGAAATGGGGCAAGGGACATACCAATCTATTCCCATGATCCTGGCGGAAGAACTGGAAGTGAACATCGACAGTGTAGAGATAAAGCCATCAGCTGCCAGCCAGGAATTATACGGAAGCCAAATGGTAGTTGGAAGCAGGAGCATCCAAACTGAATTTGAAAAGTTGAGAAAAATGGGTGCCAGTGCCCGGGAGATGTTGAAGCAGGCCGCTGCAAACAAATGGAACATACCTCTTGCACAGTGTCATGCTGAAGATGGAAAAGTAATAAGCCAAACAGGAAGCACCCTGACCTATGCAGAATTAGCAACTGAAGCCGCAAAACTAAAACCACCTCAAAACCCGGTTTTGAAAAATCCCGCTGAGTTTAAGATCCTGGGGAATCCCGTTCAACGCAGAGACATCCCCCTTAAGACCAATGGAATGGCCGAGTTTGGCATTGATATCTCTGTGCCGGGAATGTTGTTCGCCTCGGTCGAACGCTCTCCGGTATTCCTCGGCAAAATTGAAAGTTATAATGCTGAGCAAGCACTCAAAGTCCCTGGGGTAAAGCATGTTATGGAGACAAAAAGGACGGTATATGGCCGTGAGAGATTCGGAGTGGCGGTTTTAGCCGACAGTTATTGGGCAGCGCTTCAGGGCCGTAAGGCTCTTAAAGTAAGCTGGCACAATCAGAATTTGGATAAAGTATCTGATCGTACCATATCGGAAGATTCGTTAAAGGCTGCCAGGTTAACTGGTGATGAACTCTTTGGCAGAGGGAATCCGGCGGAAATATTTGAAAGCAGTGACCAGTTGGTAGAAGCATCTTACCAGACTCCTTATCAGTCTCATGTGCCAATGGAACCGATGAACGCTACGGTGAGGATTGGAGAGAACAGCGCCGAATTTTGGGGATCAACTCAAAATCCCAACGGTATCAGATCCTTTATTTCCAAAACATATGACATACCGGAGGACCGGGTGAACATAAACTACACCTTTATGGGTGGGGGATTTGGTCGTCGTTCCATGACTGATGTGGTGGAAGAAGCGGCAGACCTTTCGAAAAAATCCGGTGCACCGGTAAAACTGTTATGGACGCGTGAAGACGATCAAACTCAGGGCCCGTTCCGTGCCTGCAGTTTGAATGTTTGCAAAGGGGTCCTGGATGAGAGCGGAAAAATAATAGCTCTGGAACACAAGGTAATAGCCCAGGAAATCCGAAACCAGACAGGTGATGATATGACTGCAGGCAGGCAATTAATGGGTGGCATAAATACTGATTACAAGGTACCCAACCTGACAGTTAGAGGGGTATTACAAAAACGACATGTTCCCATCTCCTACTGGAGGGCAGTTTATCATTCCACGAATCCCTTTGCTCATGAATGTTTCATCGATGAGCTGGCACACAAAGCAGGAAAGGATCCTATAGCATTCAGGCTGGAAATGCTGGATCACCCAAGATTCGTGCAGGTGCTGCGGGTGGTCTCGGAAAAAGCCCGGTGGAATGACCAAAAACCTCCTGACGTCGGTCGAGGAGTGGCCATAGCAGAACGATCAGGTGCTTATTTTGCCATGGTAGTTGAAGTTACCAGAAAGAATGGCATGGTAGTACCCACCAGAATTACTACCGCCCTGGATCTGGGAATATGCATTAATCCCGACACGGTTAAAGCGCAAACCGAAGGCTCCATAGTAATGGGCCTTGGCGCCTGTTATGCCGGCTTGAATATTGAGAAAGGCGCTATAAAACAACAGAATTTTAATACCTACCCACTACTGCGCTATGGGCAATGCCCGGAAATTATTACCCACATTATTGAAAGCCATGATCCTCCTGATGGAGCAGGGGAATCCGGCTTACCCACCGTAGCCCCTGCATTGGTCAATGCTATTTTTGACCTGACTGGTAAAAGAATTAGAAAGCTGCCGTTGGAGACGAGTACAATATAGCAAGAGTGTACAGCAAGAGCATACAGTTAGGAGTTTAGAGCAAGAGTATAGAGCAAGAGTATAGAGCAAGAGCCTGTCTGCCGGTCGGATCTGCACTCATGCTCCGCACTCTTGCTCTTGCTCAATTACGCCATCACCGAGACCATCTGTAGCACCTGCTCTCCCAGCCGGTGGTCCCCATTTATGGTAACCCTGTCCATAACCTGTTTTGGCCGGATACTTTTGGTAAACAGCTTCCAGGATAAATCGGCGGGAATCTCTACCGATACGGACAACAAACCATCGGGTTTCTCTGCCAGGGTCCATTGTTCCTTTTCCTTAATAAGGTACCAGTCTCCGCCTGCGTCTCCCGGTATTCGTACCTGTACTATGGTACCAGGTGGAGCTTCAACCTGTCTGAATGTATGTGGTAAACCCATAAAAAACGTAGAAACCGCCGGGTAAAAAAACTCCCGGGTCATGATTCCGTCTCGCTTGGTGGCATCACGAATCTGTTGCTGGTGGTGCCATTTTTCACTGTATTCACGGGCTAGATGCATCCAGTTCAGGCTGGTCTTCTCCCCTGCCCAGTCTACCGGGAATATGGCCTGCCCCCATGGGTCTAGTGAAGCATAGTACTCAGAAACCAAGGGCCCGGTAACTTTATGTAAATAAGTCAAAACTCCGGGACTGATCCTCCGGGAAGCCTTAATCCAGTCAGCATTCAAGCTGTTTAACCAATCTACCAGTTCCTGATAGTGCTGTATACCCTCGGGTTTTTCACCAGCGTACCGGTCTCTTTGAAGGGAAAGCGCCCGGATGTTACCATCCAGTAAATGACTAACTACGTCCTTTACTTTCCATTTGACAGCTACCGTTTGCTTTTCCCAGTCTGCTTCGGACAAATGCTCCAACAAAGCAATTAACCACTCGTCAAGGGTTTTGAATAAATGGCGTACGTCAAGGGGGATTTCCATGAGCATCGGACATTAAAGTATTGGTATTGAAAATTATCTAAGGGTTACCACTATTCCCTGATTTCTTAATTTGATTGATCACCATTCCTATTACAAAACCCATGGCTGTTCCTATGGCCAGACCAATGCCAATATTTTGCATTGCCACTCCAAGTGCAGTGCCTATTCCTGCCCCCAGGGCTATGCCAATTCCTATATAATTCTTTTGACTCATCATGTTCATTGATTTTAGATGTTAGTAAAAGTAAAAACCCGAATCACCATCACTCCAAATTCAGATTAATTTGTGGGAAATTCCTCATTCTATATTCACACCACATGATGGTTTTAAGCATTCGAATTTATTGCTGAGAAAATTTATTTACTACAATGCGCTCCAACGCATCTCTTTGGGTTCCCCAAATATGTAAATCACCTTTCTGGTCCACCTGCAAGCCTGCAGCGGTAGCAAAATCCACTCCATTTGTACATTTAAAGGTTTTGGAATCAATTTTCTGCATTACCAGTTCAACAGTTTCTTTATTTCTGACCAGGATCAAATCAGCGGCGCCAACCGGATCTGTTTGATAAAATCCAATGGCATAAATTGCCTGCTCATCCATTATTAGATTGATCGATTGATAGGCTGCCCATTCATCAGGAGCGGCAAAACTCTCCATAAGTTTTTGTTCGTATTTTTCGAGGTTAAGGTAGTAGAAGTCCCAATTGCGGCTATTCCAATTGCCGACTACCATCAAATATTCACCTTCCATGGCTAATAATCCGGTAGCCCCGGCGGTCGGTCGTTCCACTTCGCCTGTGCGTTCAATAGTAATACTGGACTGGGCATCATACAGATCATCATTACGGTAATCATATAAACAGACTTTTGCTGCAGTCTTGATAATATTATCCTCAATGCCCACCACTATATAATCTGCACTAACCTGAATGCCTCCTGCGTGTCTATAAGGTTCCTTCATCAAAGGGATGAACCGGTCAGCTTTTTTAGTGGCTATGTCGACCTGTAAAATGTAGGCTTGTGTAAGAGAACTACCTGAGATAAGAAGCTTTTCCATTCCATCCTTCTCTATTACCTGCACGCCCTGCAAGTGCCCACCATCTGTTGGTACTTTGAGATTGTTAATTAAGGTAATAACTTCCCCCTGTTGACTTATCCCTCGAAACGCCTCAGGCACATTTTTTACCTGTTGCCCAAATCCCACAACTGGCCACAACCACAGATGTGCAATTAAAGAAATTCCTGTAAGCGTTCGTTGCCCCATGGTGGAGATCAATTTCTATCAGTGGCTATATCCTCGCTAAAGGTTACCAATTTCAGTTGAAGTATTCATATTTTAGGAATGCATAAAACTGAAAATAATAGTATCAATATTAAACAAAAACTTGAATTTCATAAGAAGATAGCGCTGGTGTTGGCAAACATGTCGGATTGTTTCCTTCGGACTTAAGCTGGGTCTTTACTGATTTTAGCATTATTAAAGGTAAATTAACTACTACGAAAAAGTCATTCATTGTCCGAATAACCAGCACTTAATTGTCATACATAAAAACACCATGCAGGAATTTCTATTAATACTGAAAGGGGACGGTATGAATCATCTTTCCCCGGACGAATTGCAAAACATAATGAGTGATTATAAAGCCTGGGTAGATCAATTGGGCGACAGGTATATCAGTGGACAAAGACTTGACGAGTCAGGGGCTTTAATCATTGACAAGAAAAGTGGCATTATTACAGATGGTCCGTTTTTGGAGTCCAAAGAAATCATAGCAGGGTACTTTCTTATTCAGGCTGAAGATCAGGAAGAAGCTAATAAAATGGCTTGTTCATCACCGCACTTAGGATTATACTCAATAGAAGTGAGACCCATATCCTTTCCTAAAATGAAATAGAGGTTTGTCAGGAAAAAGCAAACAATTGGTAGAGCATCTGTTTCGTACGGAGTACGGGAAACTGGTTGCCAGCTTAACTCGAATTTTCGGTACTTCACATATTCAATTGGCAGAAGACATTGTTCAGGAAACACTTATTTCAGCATTGAATCACTGGAGTGTCGACATGGTTCCGGAAAATCCTACCGGGTGGTTAATACAAGTGGCCAAAAGAAAGGCACTCAACCAGCTTAAGCGCGATAAAATGATCCAAGGACACCTTAAAACCATGCAACTTGTAAATAACGCCAGTACTGAAGCAGATCCAGTTTTTATTCATGATGAAATCGAAGACAGCCAATTAAGGATGATTTTTACCTGCTGCCATCCAAGTCTGACCGTGGAGTCACAAATTGCGCTGACCTTAAAAACCCTATGTGGTTTTGGTGTTCGGGAGGTTGCAAATGCCTTATTAACGAATGAATCTACCATTAACAAAAGACTCTATCGGGCAAAGATTAGCATCCGCGAATCCAATTTACCATATCATATCCCGCACGGTAAAGAATTAAACAACAGGCTGGAATCCGTATGTCTAACCCTGTACTTAATCTTCAATGAGGGTTATAACTCTACTATTGGCAACTCAATCATTCAAAAAGATCTTTGCCTTGAGGCCATCAGGCTGGCTAAATTATTAGCTAACCGATTTAATAAAAACTATAAACTCTGTGCATTGCTTGCATTGATGTGTCTTCATGCCGCCAGATTTGATGCCCGGATAGATAATAAAGGGGCGATCGTCTTATTTGAAGACCAGGATCGTTCATTGTGGAATAACGATTTGATCAACATTGGAATGTGGTATTTGAAACTTTCAATTAACCATGAGACCTTATCTGCCTTCCATATTGAAGCAAACATAGCCGCTCAGCATTGTATGGCAGAAAGCTTTGAATCTACCGACTGGCAAAGCATTTATGAACAATATGAGCTGCTGGAAAAAATAAAACCAAACCCTGTTATCAGACTTAATCTGGCAATTATACAAAGTAAGCTAAAGGGAATAAAATCATCCCTGGCAATGCTGGACAGGTTATCAAATAACAAAGCGCTTCGAAATTATTATTTGCTTCCGGCTACCCAGGGAATATTTCATATGAAGTTAGCTAATTATGCAGATGCCATCACTTATTTTCTTCAGGCGAAGAAACTCAAACCTTCCCTGACAGAAGCGAAATTTATTGAAGATAAATTGCAAGCGTGCAGAGACCTCCTCTCAAGTAATTAGAGTAGCAAGTTCATACCTTACCACGGCTCCCCTGCTCCTTTTTCACAAAAAGAGATCAAACTTTTCACGAAATGTTCCCAACCTCCTTTGGTCATTTCAAACGCATCGTGGCCCTTCCATTTTTCGTCAAAACCTTTGTGGGAGAAAACTACCCTGCACCCTTCTGCAGCTGGTGTAATTTCTGTGACAATCTGCGTCCCTAACCAGGCCGGATTGCCGTTTTCAATGCACTCCCAGATTACATTCTCATTCGGCACCAATTTAAGTGTCCGAAAACCCATTTCAACAATGGTGCCTGCTTTATCGAATTTCAGTAGCGACTTTTCTCCCTCTGCTTCTCCCACCTGACAATCTTTCGACCACCATCCATTAATGCCCTTTTTAGTTGCAACGGCATTGTATACGGTCGCAGGAGAGGCATTAATCATTAAGTTGTGTGTAATGTCCATTTTATTGATTTTTAGATTTGGATTACAATTTAACTTATTGACAATCGAAGCTGTCTTAATGAGACATCCCAGGCAGTATTTCTATCAAACTATCCACGGTTTCACTTAACTTATGGTGAACGTTCGGACCGGATACATTAGTTACAATAAATACACCAATACCTTGCTCAGGTATCAATGTAACCCAACTTGATGTACCAAATGCCCCGCCATTTTGAAATACCTTATCTGGTTTTTCTCCGTTCTTAAATATTTGCCAAAATAGTCCGGCTTCAAAGTCTCCAAACTGTCCATCCCACAATTCACTGTGGGAGGTCGTTACAACCTCATTATTCCGGTCTAAATGAAACTCTAAGTATTTCAACATATCATCAACATTGGAAATAATCCCGCCCTCCGCACTCATTTCCTTATTTACCCGAAACGGCATCTCGGTTCTGTTTAAATTTTGTCCAATTGCTAAATTTTGCCTGGCCTGATCGGAAATACCCAGTCTTGTTTCATCCATACCCAAAGGCAATAAAATCTTCTCTTTTAGGATCTCTTCATACGACATCTGGTAAATCTCTTCTAAAAGATAGCCCAGCAAATTCGCTCCAGCATTGGAATAGGCAAATCTATATCCGGGTATTGTGTCTAGCTTAATACTTCGTAGTGCTTCGAAGAACTGCTCTCTGCTAAAATCTCGTTGGAGCCTGTTAATTTCATATGGTAATGTATCCCAATCCGGGTTATCAAATAGCCCATCTATTTCGGGGAACATATTTGGCAGTCCGCTTTGATGGGTTACCAGGTGTTGAAAAGTGATTGGATAGCCCTCGTACTGCAATTCCGGAAAACTATCGCTTAAATACTTGCGTATATCATCATCAATTTTGACCTTTCTCTCAACCAGTGCGTGTGCCAATAAAGTACCTGTAAAGGTTTTTGTGATGGATGCAATTTCGTAAACAGTTTCATCAGTTGGGCTTTTTCCATTTAGCAGCTGTCCTTTATGGATTTCATATCTCTCACCATTTATAATCAGTCCGCAAGAAACAGATTCAATCTCCGGATTCCTTAATAAACTGTCCAGTTGTACATGTATTTTGCTGACTAAGGGGTCTTCTGAAATTTGTTTTTGACAGCTTGCTATGGTTAGACTTGTCAGGATAATCAAGTGGCAGTATATTCTCAATTCTTGCAAAAGAAACATCCTGGTAGGTTGGGTTATTTTAGTACCTCAAAGAAAACTAAGTGAATTTTGAAACAAAGGAATTAGTTCGTGACGACAATTTACACGGATTGACAATTAAAAACTCCAGCCGCAGTCGAAGAGGGTAGGTTTATCCGATTGGCACCACCTTTCAAACTAGACACCTAGAATTTGCTATATTAACGCCAGATCATTTTAAATTTAATGCAACATTAGTATGAACAGGATGCTACATGGTACTGTCTGGCATATTTTGCTTTTAATCACAATTATTTCAGGTTGTTCCGAAAGCCAGGAGCCAACCCAAAAGCCGCCGAACATTCTATTCATAGCAGTTGACGACCTCAACGACTGGGTAGGCTTTCTTGGTGGTCACCCGGGCATGAAAATCCACACACCCAACCTCGATCGATTTGCATCAAGGTCTATGATATTTACCAACGCACACACCCCGGCGCCGGCCTGTGCCCCAGCCCGTGCCGCCATTTTAACCGGCGTGCACCATACCCGGTCCGGTGCTGAAAATGTTTACTGGGGCGATGGCCCCAAATGGCGTGATTTTGATGCATTGAAAAATGTAATTACACTGGAGCAGTATTTTAAAGAAAAGGGTTATAAAACCCTTGGAGCAGGCAAAATTTATCACAGCCAGGCTCCACCCTGGACACCAACCAGCCAGGTGGAGCCTGCTAATTGGGACTTTTATTATCCCAGTTCATATATATCTCATCCATATCAGATCCGGGCGCCTGAAGATGTGAGGTATCCTGCTGATGTTGATAATACCACCCGGCCTGGAGGAGATGAAGAAGGATGGTGGACCTGGGGCGCCATTCCTGTGCCTGATGAAAAAATGGCTGACTATCATGTAGTTGACTGGGCACGATACCAATTGCAACAAAAGCATGAACGCCCGTTTTTTCTGGCAGTAGGTAGCTGGAAACCTCACGATCCCTGGGAAGTGCCGCAGAAGTACTTCGATATGTACCCTCTGGAAACCATCGTATTACCCGAAGTGAAAGAGGACGATCTGATCGATGCTTTTGATCATGGCCGTCGTTGGATCCAGAAATGGGTCAATGATAATCAGCAATGGGAAAAAGTAGTACAATCGTACGCAGCATCCATAACGTTTGCAGACGCTATGATTGGAAGGCTTTTGGACGGTTTAGAAAGCTCCGGACATGCCGATAGTACCATTGTAGTGCTGTGGTCTGACCACGGGATGCATATGGGTGAAAAAGAAAATATCGAAAAGTTCACCCTTTGGGAAAAGTCTACCAGAGTTCCCTTAATCGTTAACGTCCCAGGATTAACTCAGGCCGGCTCCCACTGCAATCAACCCGTCAGTCTGATGGACCTCTATCCCACCCTGGTTGAACTAACAGGATTTGAGCCACCATCACACCTTGACGGTCGCAGCCTGGTCCCACAAATTGATGATCCGGAACTTGAAACAGACCCGGTAGTAAGCAGTTATCGGTTCTCCTGGACTAAGGAACCGATGACCGGGCACGCGGTTCGTAGTTTAAACCATCGCTATATTTATTACCCTGAAATCAATTTGGAAGAGTTATATGATCATCAGTCTGATCCTGAGGAGTGGGATAATATTGCCTACAGACCTGAAAACAAAGAGATTGTACAGGATCATCGAAATATTTTACTGGAAATGTTACCTGGATTAACCTGGGGTGAATCATTACCTGAAGGTTATGGGATCGATGAAAAAGGTAGCTTACAAAAGCTCAAATTTGTCCCGCTGGAAAAGGTAGTCCGATAGAATATCGCAATGAGTTTAAGTATTAAACTTACCAGCATACTAACATGAAAGCCATTACTTATTCAAGCTACGGGCCGCCGGAAGTACTGAAACTTAAGGAAGTTGACAAACCGGTCCCTAAGCCAAATGAAATAATGATCAGAGTCCGGGCTGCAGAAGTTACTAAATCCGATTGTGAGCTTCGAAGCTTTAAATTTCCAGTGAAATGGTTCTGGTTGCCATTGCGGCTGGCTATGGGAATTCGCAAACCCAGGCGGCAAATATTAGGTGGATATTTTGCGGGAGAAGTGGTTTCAACAGGCCAGTCTGCCTCAAAGTTCACAGCAGGAGATCAGGTATTTGGCTGTACCAAACTACGAATGGGAGCGTATGGGGAATATCTGTGTTTACCGGAAAATTATACTATTGTGCTAAAACCGCGCAACCTCACCTATGAAGAAGCCGCTGCGGTACCACTGGGGGGATTGAATGCCTTGCATTTTCTCCGAAAAGCCAATATTAAAAAAGGAGAAAAGGTGCTGATTAATGGTGCCGGTGGCAGCATCGGAACCTTTGGAGTGCAGATTGCCAAGTCACTGGGTGCGGAAGTGACTGCAGTCGATAGTGGATTGAAAGAAGAAATGCTGCGCAATATCGGCTCTGATCATTTTATTAACTACCAGCAGCAAGATTTTACTCAAATCAGCCAGAAGTATCATGTGATTCTTGATATGGTAGCTAAAAGTTCATATTCGGGTTGTATCAGCGCGCTGGTTACCGGTGGCAGGTACCTTATGGCCAATCCACGATTATCGGACATGCTGAAAGCATCTTTTACC
>BQJT01000090.1 GCA_021604845.1 Cyclobacteriaceae bacterium | reverse complement strand
GTTGGTTGGTTTTGCAAATGCCGGCACCCGCATTCTCAGGATAAGTTATTTATTCGAACAAGTACCAAACAATGTAATAGGACGGGTTAATAGTGTGTTCAGTGTATTGAACATACTGATGAGGGTAATTTTTGTAATGGTATTTTCTATGGTATTCTTTGCCCAGGGTATTAATATCATTTATGCCTATTTTACTTTGGGAGCTTTTACCCTGGTCTCTGGCTTGATCCTTTTATGGTATTATCCAAGGTTGAAACTAATGTAAGTTATTTAATTAGCCCTTTCCTTTTAAGGATGGTCTCCACGAACTTTACCTGGTTGTCGTTGTTAAAGATCCGATAGGGCAGGTGTATTATCTGGGCTTTGGTTACTACCAGCACGAAATCCTTCTTACCGATCTGTGCCCTTTTAACCATATCCCAGCTAATAGGCATTCCCTGTTTATTACTTACTTTTACCAGGATCTGCCTGCTATCTATTTCATAGCCCAATTTTTCAAAGAGTATTTTATTTTGCTCCAATTGTGGAATTCCGGCAAACTGGATAAGCCAGAATAATAAGTACAGTACCAGTCCTATTGTGGCTCCTATAATCCACCACCAGGAAGGAATCACAAAATACATGGCACAAATTACCAGGTAAATAATAGATACCCACCATTGTTCTTTAAGAATATTGAGCAGTCCGATTTTAATATAAGTACCTGTTTCTAACTTGTACTTCTTGGTTTTGACGATCATAGGATATCTTTCACTATTGGGCCACAAATATAATATGAAAATGGAGCCAAGTCAGTAAAAGATTTAAGTTTTTAAACCTGACGGGTAGCTTTCAGACTTATATCTAAACTAGTAACAGAATGCGTGAGGGCGCCTACTGATATAAAATCCACACCGGTTGAAGCAACTTGAGCAATAGTTTCTTCTGTAATGCCCCCTGAGGCTTCAGTCTGGTATCTCCCACGGATTAGTTCAACAGCTTGTCTCAGAGTTGATACCTCCATATTGTCGAGCATTATTCGATGGATGCCTCCGGTATCAAGCACTTCCTGTACTTCTTCAAGAGTTCGGGTCTCTACTTCAATTTTAAGGTCAAGATTCTTTTGGTCAAGGTACTTTAAGGTGGTGGTAATTGCCGCTCTGATTCCACCCGCGTAGTCAATATGATTATCTTTCAACATGATCATATCGTAGAGCCCGAATCTATGGTTAATGCCACCCCCGATAGCAACTGCCCATTTCTCAGGCAACCGAAAATTCGGTGTTGTCTTTCTGGTATCAAGAAGTTTAGCAGAGGTACCGGAAATTAGCGAGTTTAAATAGTGCGTATATGTGGCAATACCACTCATTCGCTGCATACAATTGAGCAGCAGTCGCTCTGCAGCCAGGATCGATCGTATTTTTCCTTTAATCATAAATCCGGTGTCACCGGCGACAACCAAATCACCGTCTTGCTTCATAAAATCGATCTCCACCGAATCATCGATATGATTTAAAATCAATCCGGCCAACTCCACCCCTGCCAACATTCCTTTATCCTTTATGATTAGCCGGGCTGCTCCTGTTTGATCCGGGCTGATAGAGGCCAGTGAACTATGATCGCCTTCACCAATATCCTCTACCAGCGCCTGTTCAATAAAGTTGATAATGTTTTTTTCAGTTAAATAAATCGGGCGATTCATGTGCGGCAGACTTTTCTTAATCCCCAAGGTACATCCTTATTTCTATATCCAAATTTCAAAACCAGGGGAATAGTCGGCTTAGGACTGGTATACGGACTCAAACTAAGAACTAAAAACTAAAAACTAAAAACTAAGTAAGCCTACTCTTTGGTAAAATCAAGGCTGCTCACTTTATAGGCCCCATCCACGTTCTTTGATCTGAGCACCACCCGAAAGGAACCCCCGTTGTAACTGTATCGCCCGATGGCATATTTCAATCCTCCTTCCGAAGCGCCCTGATGGACATATTGAAAATCGTTCGGCGGATACTTTTTAAAAAAGTCCTTTAATACATATTCTGCTTGTGTTTTGCTATAATTCGATTGAACACCATCGATTTCCAGTGAAATCATATCCCCGAGATAATTCGATAGCTCCTTGGAGCTACCAGCCTTAATCGATGACCGCACATTGTTGATAACTTCGCTTTGTGCGTGAATGGGTTGGCTAACAACCATCATTATTGCCAGAAATAGTACTATGCAGCTTCCCGTTCTGTTGTTATACATATTTATTGATTTGCTCTTGCATGTCTCCAAAATTGTGCCAAAAGCGCCAGGAGTATCGTCGAATGGTAGATTGCAGGATTTTAAAATAATACAAAGTAATATCAGTTACAAACCTTAGCTTTGAATATTTATATTAGCAGCATGAATAAGAAAGTACTGTTGATTATTTTGGATGGATGGGGATTGGCCACAAATCCTGAGGCATCAGCTATTTATAAGGCAAAAACCCCCTTTATGGATCAGGCGTGGGATAAGTATCCACATAGCCGGCTTAATGCCAGTGGTTTAGCCGTTGGACTTCCGGCAGGCCAAATGGGAAATTCCGAGGTAGGGCACATGAATATTGGCGCAGGGCGTATTGTGTACCAGGATCTGGTGAAAATCAACCAGGCGATAGAAAACGATTCGTTGGGTAAAAATCCAACTTTGCAAAATGCACTTGAGCATGCCAAAAAGTCAGGCAGTAAGCTGCATTTTATCGGGTTGGTATCGGATGGCGGCGTTCATTCTCATATTGATCACCTCAAAGCACTTTGTGAGTTAGCTCAGCACCAAGGCCTTTCTGACCAGATTAAGATCCATGCATTTACCGATGGCCGTGACACAGACCCGAAAGGTGGCATCAAATATCTAACGGAATTACAACGGTTTCTCACTAGTAAAGGCGGTCAGCTGGCCTCAGTTATTGGAAGATATTATGCTATGGACCGCGATAAACGCTGGAACAGAGTTCAGAAGGCCTACGATGCGCTGGTTCATGGCAAAGGATACTACACTAAAAATGTTATTGAGGCAGTAGGAAGATCATATGAGGCGGGTATTTCCGATGAGTTTATTGAGCCAATTATTGCTATCGACGAGGAAAGTGAACCGATAGGACTTATTGAAGAGGGAGATACAGTGATATGCTTTAATTTTCGAACCGACCGGGGGCGACAAATAACTCAGGCGCTAACACAAAAAGACTTCCCGGAATTTGGGATGACCCGCTTAAACCTGAATTATATAACATTGACCAATTACGACCAAACGTTCAAAGATGTTAAAGTCATCTTTGAAAAAGACAATTTGGAAAATACCATAGGGGAGGTTATCAGTAAGCAAGGACGAAAGCAAATCAGAATCGCCGAGACAGAGAAGTATCCCCACGTAACATTCTTCTTTTCCGGGGGGAGGGAGGAGCCGTTCGAAGGTGAAAGCCGCATAATGTGCCCTTCACCAAAAGTGGCGACCTATGATCTAAAACCTGAAATGAGCGCGGAAGATATAAAGAACGCAATTCTGCCTGAACTAAACTCGCAGAGCGCCGATTTCATTTGTCTAAATTTCGCCAATCCGGATATGGTAGGCCATACAGGTGTTTTTGAAGCGGCGGTGAAAGCTTGTGAAGTAGTGGACCACTATACCCAGGTAGTGGTTGAGACTGCTCTTAAGCAGGATTATACGGTAATAATCATCGCAGATCACGGCAATTCGGACTGCATGGTAAATGAGGATGGCTCACCAAATACCGCACATACAACAAATCTGGTACCCTGCATATTAATAGACAAGAACTACAACAGGCCTATAAGTGACGGTAAATTGGGTGACCTTGCACCTACCATTCTTGAACTCATGGGACTCCCGGTACCACCGGAAATGACTGGACAAAGTTTACTATGAGAGTTGATCGGGCAGTAAAACGAAAGTCCATAATTTGCATTATTATTATCGGGCTGTTAGCTAGTTGTAGTGGGGAAAAGCCGCCTGCTGTTGAAAAGTATTTTAACTTACCTGGGTTCTTAGACCAGCAATTGGCAATACTGTACCAGGAGCAACCGGAAATTGTTAAAAATATTATTTTTGGAGACCAGGTTGAAAACACGGTGATATCCGGGTTGGATAGTAGTCAGTGGCAGAAAGAGCTCAAAATATTTACAGAACATGACATAAATAAACCAGTGTTGATCGATGCATATAGCACAGAAGAGGTTATCACTGATCAGGGAGGCAAGCAGCTAATTTATAGGCTTTCTGACTCTGGTAACTCTGGTATCCTGAATATGGAAGTGAATTTTGATAGTTTGGATCGGGTCGCTTCCTTAAGCTCCACTTTCCGGGAAGAGAATTTATTATATGGTAACTTTCGGGAAGTAAGTTTAACTACCGGGCCAGGAGGTAAACTCGGTCAGTATTCTGTCAAAGGGTATCACAAACTGCTGTTAAATGATACGGTTCATTATCAGATGGAAGTGGCATTAAAATATAAGTAACCAAATCAAAACCTTGTAAAAGATTTCAAAATGGAAGAACCTGAACAGAAGCAGCCATTCCTAAAAAGAATGCAAGAAAAATGGGGCCTGACCAGTATTTTCCAAGTCGTTCTGATACTAATAGTTTTTGCACTTACCGGTATGACGGTAGTTTGGGTCCGACCGGTTATTTTTGATCTATTAGGCATACAAAATGCCAATGGCTGGATTAAAACCGTCAGCTATCTGGTATTGGTGTTCCCTTTATATCAGGGCTTACTGCTGTTTTACGGATTCGTTTTCGGTCAGTTTAATTTCTTCTGGGAAAAAGAAAAGAAGCTGGCAAAAGCGGTGATGAGGCTTTTTGACCGCTCATAATGATTTACTTTAATGCTCAACCGTGTGGTTGTTCCCATGATTATTTGCTCCCTGTTCCAGATACTCAATTATCTTGCTGGCAATATCTCTTCCGGTTGCAGTTTCAATTCCTTCCAGACCTGGAGATGAGTTAACCTCAATAATAAGAGGACCCCGGTTGGATTGCAATAAATCCACCCCTGCCACCCCTAACCCCATGGCATTAGCGGCTCTAATAGCGGTTTCTTCCTCTTCAGGGCTGAGTGTTACAATGCTGGCAGAACCTCCTCGATGCAGATTCGACCTAAATTCACCTTCCGGGGCTTGACGTTTCATGGCTCCCACTACTTTACCATCTACCACCAAAACCCGTAAGTCGGTGCCGTTTGCTTCCGCTATAAACTCCTGAACAATAATTCTTGCCTTAAGTCCGTTAAATGCTTCAATTACTGAAGCAGCGGCCTTGCGATTTTCTGCTAACACCACACCAAGCCCCTGGGTACCTTCAAGTAGCTTTACCACCAGGGGAACTCCCCCCACTGCTTTAATCACCTCATTTACGTCACGGCCATAGTTAGTAAATACACTTTTGGGTACTCCCAGACCAGCCCGTGCTAATATTTGCAGGCTTCGAAGTTTGTCGCGGGATCTCATTAAAGCCTGACTTTGCACCGCAGTAAAGATATCCCTCATTTCGAACTGCCGAATTACCGCAGATCCATAGAAAGTAACGGATGCACCAATTCGGGGGATCACTGCGTCCGCGTCATCCAGAGACCTGCCCATGTAAGAAATATGAGGATGCTGCTTTTCGGTAATAAGGTTGCACTTTAAATGGTCCACTACTTCTACCTGATGCCCCTTTGCGACGCCGGCTTCTACCAGACGTTTTGTAGAGTAGAGATTGTTGTTAGTGGAGAGAATGACAATTTTCATCGCTCCTTTAATTTTTTTCGGTAAGAAAGGTTGGACCGGGATACGTCCACGATAAATTTCCGGTACAGAAATTTCCGCCCCAGTAGAACTGGGAAATTCAGGTTTCCACGGTAACTAAGCGAAAATTCGGTAAGCCTCTTTTTACCAAATACCACTACCTCGGTGGCAATAACAAACCTTTTTTCACTCACTCCAAAACTATTTCTTATGGTACGCTTTTTGAAATCCTTAAAATAGAAACTCTGGTTATCATAGTTTGGATGGGTAGGATCAAGTAGAATAAAGTGCAGCAGGGTTTCACCTTTTTTCTTTACCAATTCAATATGATGACAATGAATTGCGCTTCCGTCCGCTCCAGTATCGATTTTGGCTTCGATATCGAACAACTCCATCTGAGGAAGGTCTATTTTATCATAGCGGCCAATAGTGGTTTTACTAACAGGTTTGATCATCAATGCTTGTTAAATTAAAAGACGTCTTCCGCTTTGATCACCTTCTGTTTGATTAGCTCACCAATCACTATCTCTGTCATGTCACTTTTAAAATTGAATTCATCACGAATATCCGAAACATAAGCTTTCAGACGCATCTTGAGATAGGAGCGCCTCTCGTGCATCTCGTTAAAGAAAACCACCCGGATCGGCTTGTTAAGATATATGTATTTGGAAACCTGAGCAGCCTCCAGAGCTATCTTTCGAACTTCATCAGTGTTAACGGTAATAGGGAGAAAAATTTCTGCAACTACCTGGCAGTTCGTCTCTCCGGCATTCGAGTTCGATACTGCCTGATTCATCATTTCCCCGTTGGGAACGCTAACCAGTGAATCATCCGGGGTGACCATTTGTGTGGATCTCAGACCAATTTCCACTACTTCACCGTAATATTTACCGATTTCAACCTTGTCACCAACCTTAAATGGCCTGTCGATAATAATAATTAATCCTCCGAAAATATTTCGTAAAATATCCTGAGAAGCAAATCCGACAGCAATACCAATGGAAGCGGCCACCGCAATCACTGTTTCCGCAGGAGGATTAATGACACCACCAATAACCACATAGACCGCTAATATCCATCCCAACACCCTGATAATAGGAATAAAACCTTTTACCGTAATCCGGTATCGAGCAGTGCGCTCTGCTATGATATTTAATAGTTTGGTAACCCCCCTGATTACCAGGTAAGTAATAGCCAGAAAAATAATAGACCAGATTATTTTTCCCACTGATATAACCTTTAATACCGATTGGGGATTTACTTCCTCTTCGACCTTATCAGCAACTTCAGAGACCTTCTCACCAACTGGTTTTTCAGCTAGGTAAATAGTATCGATGTGTTGTACCACTACGGTATCCGAACTGGAAATATAGATATGGATCGTTGAGTCCGAATGAACTACAGTACCGGGAGTGGTTTGTGCCGGACTATTTATGACAGTCACCATGCCGAAAAGGCACAAAAGCAACGGGATGAGGTATCTTCCGGATATAGCCATTAGTGCAGAATGTTCTTGTCTTTTAACAAATTTACCACTTGTCGGAATAGCAACGGATTAAGGAAAAACCTTCCATCTTTATGGACTACCAGACCATCATCATGCAGCGCAAGAATTGTTAGCTTACTTGCATTAAGGTCCTGGTTAAATACTCTGGCGTGGTCTGCAACAGAGATACCTCGATGCAACAGCATGGCATGAAATGTAAAGCGTTTCTGTTCGGAGAGACTGCCAAGGAATGAAGTATCGATCCCTTTTAAAGATCTAATATATATGGCATCATCATCAACATCTGTAATTGAACGAAGCCAATACACCAGCGCCAGACTGGCATTTCCGTTTACGATTTGGTTCAAAATACCAAAATACTCTTTCTGTAAGTACACCTGACGCTCCTGTTCATCCATTTTTTTGAACTTGCTGTTTTTACGGTCTACCTTATGTGGTCTAAATACTAAACTAAATCCGCTAACCCGATGTCTTTTTAGTAGCATGGAGGTGACTTGTTCCGGCTTCAGAGGCATCAGGATAATGTTATAGGAGAAGCAGTCGTCAATATCCGATGTTTTAACCAAATATTGGTAGCAATACTGGTTTATGCTGGTAAGCCAGAAAATATTTCGATTGGTCCTGGTAAGAAGTTCTACGAAAATTTTAATGCAATCAAACCCGTTGACCGTTCTCAGAAAAAAGTGCTCCAGGTCCTCTAAAACAATAATATGCTTGCTTTCCAGTTGATTAAAATATTGGATAAGGGATTCTGTATCGGCAAGACTTTCATCCTCAAACTTATCGATAAAGAACTTAAAAAAGTCCTTCTCCTCATAGATCTGCACCTTAGTTCCCAGGCGAATTATAGGCAGTGGGCTCTTCAACTCACCTAGAAAGAAGTTAATAAGAGTGGTGGTGCCGGTGCCTGCTTCGGAGACTAACGCAGTGGCTCCGTAGTGCCCTCCCTGCCAGTTTTCATAAGCCTTTCTTAAACTTAGGGCAGCTCTTGTCCTGGGCTCAAAGAAGAATAAATTGTCAAGGGGGCTAATTTCGAATAGTCGCTGATACACGAAAGGCAACCCTTTTACAGTTGTTTCGGTGTCGGAAAGAAAACCGGCCACTTCCGCAGTAAGCGACTGAGCGGCCACACCGATCCCGTACTTTTGGGTAGTATCGCGGTATTTTTTATAAACCATCAGCCCTCTGCGCCTCAGGTTGGTTATCAGCATGGGTAGAAATTCCCGGAATTTAGCAATATACCGCTGACGCAGCGCCCTTGTTTTTTCTAAAGCTTTTGCCTTGGCTATTCGCACCTGGGTGTCGAATACCGCATCGATCTCATTCAATGCCATTACCTGGCTATTGAACTCATCCACGCCCTGTCGAATTATGCCATTTGCCTTTGGCGTAAAGTTATTTAGCTCATCTATAATATCCTGAAGGCGGCTATGCGCTCTTTCAACTCCCTCAGCAGCCATTGATTTAGCCTTATCATGTTGGGATTGGTTATCAATAGCTGCCAAAGCAGTTTCCAGGTTGAAATCCGATATGTTAGCAATTTCCATTAAATTTTGCTCCGTGGATTCCATTATCAATTTAACCTCGGATTGCAATGCACCAATTTTCAAAAGGTATTCCGGCAGCGCTTCAAAGGTAATTAGATCTCTGGGAGCGATTTTGTCAATATCCGATTCCTTTATAGCATGTTCGTAGCTAATATTCTTAACCATTGATCTGGTTTCCGATAATTGCCCGATTTCATTCCTGGTTTTCGTGTCCAAACCTTCCAATAACGCAGGGATATTTTGATCCCGGATTAACTGAATAGCCGCAGGGATAGCCCGTTTCAGGTATTTCGAGGTTTCATATCGTACTTCTTTCAATGTTTTCTTAAAGTCCTGATCTGAAGCAGATGCGGCGGTCAGTTGCTGCTGCTTGGCGTCCAAAAATTTTGATATTTTATTGATTTCACCCAGTATTTTATCCTGAATTTTTGACTCCAGTTTTTGGCTAAAGAACAAATACTGCTCAATGTTAGTAAACCTGGTATGAAACAGTTCATGATCGAAGTTGTACCTATCGGTCAGGACCGAAAGCGTGTTTTTCCAACCAAACATGGTTTGATAATATACCTTCCGGGCATGCTTGTGCGCAGTTTCTAACCCGGGCGCCTCGAACGTTTTCACCGGCAACTCAATTGTGCCCACCATTTCGTAGTTGGCCTGGAAAATTTTAAAAATTCTTTCCAGTCTATTGACGGTAATGTCTGTGATGGACTCTGACAAATCCTGTATACGGTCCAGAATTTGGTCCATGGTACCTTCCTGGTCAATATTGGTCAGGGAAATTTCAACCTTAGTGTCTTCTCCTACTAATCCTGCAAATTTCTGATCCAGTCCGGATTCCAGTTCATAGAGGTCGTATGTTGAAGCCGCAATTGCCCTGTTGATAGTCTGCACCATTTCAATCAGTTGCTCTACCAGCAGGTCTCTGAAGTGATAACTAATCATTCCCCTTAAAGGGACTTCATGCTTCCATATTTTCAGCGCTTTGGTAGGTTTATTCGCCTTTTTCCTTATCCAATTGGCAAGTTTAACCGGTACCCAGCCCAGCTGTAGACCCCACTTTTTGAATAGCTTCCCAATTTTTAATACCAGCTTGTCATTGGGAAAAGGTTGAAATCGATCGTGGTTCTGATCTTCTAATATCGATTCCGGAAGTGTATTTGCATAAGTTTCGAGCTGCTGAAAATATTCTGAAAACTCCTGATCAAGATCAATCTCCTCGGAAATGATCGACATCTGATTTACAGTCCGCGCCAGGGTCTCTTTACGCGCTTTCATTTTTCTCACTAGCTCCAGGACTTCAACTTTGGTTTCCTCCTGTGCCATGTGCGCATCGTATTCGGAGAGATCCTGCTTGATCTGCTTTATCAGCAATTCCTGCGCTTTCAGTTTATTAACCAACACAGGAGCCAGGTAGGTAATAACCAGATCCTGTACTTTCAAATAGTATTGTTGGTGGTTTTGTTTCATATAATATCCCGGGTCACTATCACCATGACCGGTTTACCTCCGGTTTGTACTCAATATAACATACTGAATGATATTTCTAAACAGATTTATCGGCTGATATAAAATATAACAACATGGAACGCCAGTGTATAACCAAAATAGCTGTGTTACAGAACATTACGGTTGAGTTTCGGAATCAAAACTGGAAGACTGATCATAGTCCCCTTCTGTTTCCGGGCCAGCAACACCCTCATCAGGGGTTTTTTCCGGATCGAGGTTATTTTTGATCAACCCATACATCATGATCAAATTGGAAGTAATAATTACCAGGAACAGGATTGCCGGACTAAAAGCGGTGATTTTATACTCAGACGGAATATTGTAAAACAACAATATGGTAATCAGCCCTCTGGCAGCCACATACACGGCGGGCAGGGTCTGACTGGGTGCGATGAGTTTAAGCGCCCCCCACCGCAGCAGGTACATAACCAGCAATGCAAGTATCGAAATAATAAACACTGAGACCTGATTAAACCCATCCATGGTAATTGACATTCCGAAAACAATGAAAAAAAATGTTCGGATCAGGAATGAACTCTCCAGGGTGATCAGTTTGATTTCAGACAGCAGATCATTATAAGCTTCAGGGATTATATATCGCCGAAAGTAACCTTTAAAAAAAAGATGTATGTTGTTCAGCATTAGCCCAAAAACCAGCACAAAAATCAGTGAAGATAAATGAAACAGTTTTCCAGTGGCGTAGAGCAGTACCAGAACCGCTATAGGCAAGAATAACTTGACATTACCGTTAACTTTTTGAATCAGTATAATAATCAGATAACCAAAGACTACGGCGATTGTCAGGGTAATCACCAGATTCTGAGTTACATGCCAGCTTATTGCTCCAAATCCCTGGAGGTCTACACTATCCAGGATAAAATAGAACAGCATAATTCCAAGAATATCCGAGAATGCAGATTCAATTATCAGAAATTCCTTTTTCTCATCAATGAGTTTGCCGACACTTGGAATAATAATGGCGCTACTCATAATCGAAAGCGGAATAGCATATACCAGCGCTTTAAACAGGCCAACTGCATAAAAGAAATTGATGATCAAGGCAATGCCCAAGGTGGTTAAAATCAGCAATACAAATGCCACCAATAGCGCTTTTCCCAGTAATCCAGCCTTACTTTTTTCCAAATGCAGGTCCAGCGCTGACTCCAATACAATCATCACCAGGCCTATAGTACCCAATATTTCGAGTACAGGTCTGAGATTGTCTTCATCAAAACTGAAGAACAGGCTTATCAAAAAGCCGGAAACAATAAGCATCAGAACCGACGGGATGTTGGTTTTATCCGCCAGCGCATTAAAAAAGTACGAAAGTATGACAATTATTGATGCTGCGATTAACACCCAGTATACATTGAATTCCATAGCTAGCTTCTCCTCCAGAAATACGGTGTGATCAGGATAAGTACAGTAAATAACTCAAGCCTACCCAGCAACATTAAAAATGATAAGAACCATTTCCCAATTGAAGGGATATGTGCAAAGTTGTGCACCGGGCCAACTGTGCCAAACCCGGGACCAATATTGCCCAGTGAAGTAGCCACACTGCCCAATGCAGTGACAAAATCTACCCCGATCAGCCCCATAATAATAGTACTTACCACGTAGATAGTAAGATAAATCATAATAAATGCCAAGACATTGAAGGTAATTTCCTGGCTTACCGCCTTATTATTAAGTCTAACAGGTATAATGGCAGTTGGATGAATTTGGCGTTTTAATTCCAGCACCCCATTTTTTATCAATAAAAGGTGTCTTACGATTTTCACCCCCCCGGAAGTAGACCCGGCGGATGCCCCTAGAAACATCAACATGAAAAAAAACACCGACATGGCAGGCCCCCAAAGCGTATAGTCTGCAGAAACGAAACCTGTGGTAGTTATCACGGAAACAACCTGAAACAAGG
The DNA here is from genome assembly GCA_021604845.1 of Cyclobacteriaceae bacterium. Taxonomy (GTDB): domain Bacteria; phylum Bacteroidota; class Bacteroidia; order Cytophagales; family Cyclobacteriaceae; genus SZUA-3. The sequence continues at coordinate 6,375 of BQJT01000090.1, read as the reverse complement.
CATCTCTGAATGACTGCTCAATATTACTTTCCCCGTTATAATACAAGCCGATACACACCAGGATCCCCAGGCTTAGCGTACCTATGGAATAGACTCTAAATTCTTCATTGGCCCACACCTTTTTGAAATTCCCTTTGAATCCGAAATAGGTGAGGGTAAAATTTGTCCCGGCAAGGAACATAAAAAAGATGATTACATACTGGATATAGGGGGAATCGTAATAGGCGACACTTAGTTGCTTAGTCGAGAACCCTCCGGTGGCCATAGTAGTTAAACTGTGATTTAAAGCATCAAACACGGTCATTCCTCCAATCCATAACAGCACAAATTCCAGGCCTGTCAGTCCAACATAAATGATCCATAATCGTCTGGCAGTGGCAGTTATTCTGGGTTGAAGTTTATCCGGTTTTAGTCCGGGTGCTTCTGCCACAAACAACTGCATGCCCCCGATCCCCAATATGGGAAGGATAGCCACCGCCAGGACTATAATACCCATACCTCCCATCCATTGGGTCAGACTCCTCCAGAAAAGGATTCCTTTAGGTATTGATTCAATGTCATCAAGAATACTGGCGCCGGTGGTAGTAAATCCCGATAAAGTCTCAAAAAAAGCGTTAGTAAAATTTGGGATAGCTCCAGAAACCAGAAAGGGGAGTGTACCGACCAATGACATACTTAACCAGCCAAGGGTGACTATCAAATAACCATCCCGTTTATTCAGGTTGTTATCGGTTCGATTACGGGACACTGCCCAAAGCAGTGAGCCGATGCTCACGGATATACCGGCTGAAATTATCAATGGTAATGTCCCACCTTCCTGATAGACCATTGAAACAGGAATACAAAGGAGCATGAACCCCCCGTTGATAACCAATAAAATACCCAGCAGGCTCCCTATAATCTTAAAGTTGAATTTCATAATCAGGAAGCCTTATTTAAAAAGCCTTTCCACTTTGGAGATACACTCCGGTTTACTTAACACAACTACCCGGTCTTTAGGTTTGAATTGAAATCCCCCCATGGTGGTAAAACCCTGGCCATCTCTTATTACTCCACCGACGATGGCTGATTTAGGAAAATCTACATCTTTAAGCTCTCTTTCCGAAATTCTAGAAGATTCTGTTACTTCATATTCCAAAATTTCTGCATCTACACCATGTATACTGGTGAGGTCCAAAACTTCTCCCTGTCTTATGTACCTGAAAATGAAATTTGCGGCAATCAGTTTTTTATTGATCATGGTATCCACACCAACATTCTGCGATAAATGGATGTACTCGATATTTTCAACCAGAGCGATGGTCTTTGGAACTCCCTGATTCTTGGCCAGCAGACAGGAAATAATATTACTTTCTGAATTCCCGGTTACTGCGATAAATGCATCCATTTCGGCGAGACCTTCTGATTTAAGTAGATCCACATCACTGCCATCGGCATTTAAAATGAGTGTACCAGGCAGTTTATCCGCCAATTCAAAACATTTCTCTTTATCTTTTTCGATCAGCTTGACATTATATTTAATGCTCAACTTTCGTGCGGTATGGAAGCCAATTTTACTGCCCCCAAGCACCATTACGTTTTTTATGTTTCTGCGCTCTTTTGATGTGAAGCTTAATACGTGCTCAATCCCATTAGGTTCCGCGATGAAATATGCATGGTCGTTTAAATGAAACTCCGTACTGCCACGGGGAATGATGGTTTCATTGTTTCGCAGAATAGCCACGGTAATGAAATTCTGGTCGGGGTTAAGATGGGACAGTTCAGAAATTGACTTGTTGTGTAAGGCACTTCCTTCATCCACATTAATTCCAATAAGTGACAACAACCCATAATCGAAATCAAAAGTGTCCGTAATGGCTGTTTCTTTCAGTAATCGTTTTATTTCTCGTGCTGCCAAAGATTCAGGAGAGATCAACTCATCAATTCCCATTTGCTTTAAAAGGGCTTTCTCCTTCTTTAGCAGAAATTCAATGTTGCTGACACGCGCCACAGTTTGCTTCGCGCCCAGTTGCTTCGAAATTATGGCGGTTGCAAGGTTTGTCTCTTCAGAAGATGTGACTGCCAACACCAGGTTGGCTTTGGATACCTGAGCTTCTTCCAACACACTGAAGTAGGTAGCATTTCCAGCTATTACCGCCACATCCATAGAATTAGCCACCTGAGTCAGCTTGTCTTTATCCGTGTCAATTAAAACAATATCCTGTTTTTCGTAGGCAAGTAGCTTGGCTAAATGGAAACCAACTTCTCCGGCCCCAGCAATAATTATTCTCATACCATAGTAGCGATAGGGGGCGGAAATATACGGAAAAAGTTAATTAAATCGGGATGCATTATTCCCATGCAACTTGCATGTGAAATTTTAATTGAGATACCTCACTGCATGTCCGGAGATATACCAGAACGGCTTCTGGCGGTATTTGCAGAGCTAATTCTGCACAGTATTTTCATCGGCATAGTACTGCTCTTCAACGAATTTAAGTTTGTCCTTAAGTTGCAAGATATGTTCGTCAAGGGAGGATATCTTCTGGTGAAACTCCGGAATTTCGGCCTCCAGTCTTTCAATGTCAGCCTTGTTTTGCTGGTTTTTTGTCTCCAGCTTGCTTCGTCGATTACTATTGGTTTCATCCTGGAGCCGGTCTTCGTTACGGGTGATTTGTGAGCGCATGGAACTGATTGACTTCTCAGATTTTTCTATGGACTTTTTGTAATCATTTATCAACTTCATATCGCTGTCTATCATATCATTATAGTATTGAGTATAATGATATCTGAGGTATTCCCGGGTAAATTTTCGCAGGCGTTCCATCTCATCCGGATAGTCATTAGGATTAATCCACACATCATATCCTAACAAAAACGACAGTCCCAATTTTTCAACAGTCCCCTCAGTGTAAAACGTAAGCCTTAGATCGCCTCGTTTATCACTTACCTGTGGAATACTCACTTTCTCCAAAATCTCTTCGTTTTTACCATCACTGCGACTTTTACTACCGAATTCCTGTTTTGTGAAAGATTCAAAGGTTTCTTCATAGAAGCTGAAGTTATCATTAAGTTTTGCAGACCATATGTCTGCCGTCACATCAGAAACCAGAGTCTTGCTATGGGTAACGGTCAGGTTCTGCCCAAAAACCGATGCATAACCGAAAATCAGGCTGATACAGAATGGTATTTTCATGTTGTTTGATTTAAGCATATGATAAGTATGCATTTAACTACAGTATAAAAATAACGAAAAAATTCAATCAGGCGTTCAGCCTTTAAACCCAATTCCTTTCCCACGATAGCCATTGGCTTCCAGATCAGCAGCGGATTTGAGAACCTTTTCCTTAAGGTTTTGTTTGAATTTTACCAGTCTTTTATTTATGGATGGATCACTGGCTCCCAGGATCTGCGCGGCAAGAATCCCAGCATTGCGTGCACCATTCAGGGCCACGGTAGCAACCGGAACACCTGCCGGCATCTGCAGTATCGACAATACCGAATCCCAGCCGTCTATGCTGTTCCGGGATTTAATCGGTACTCCAATTACCGGCAGGGTAGTAATTGAAGCTACCATTCCCGGCAAGTGCGCTGCACCGCCTGCACCGGCGATAATTACCTGTATACCCCTGTCAGCAGCTTTGGAAGCATATTCGTACATGCGTTCAGGTGTTCGGTGCGCAGATACCACGTTTAATTCGAATGCAATCTCAAATTCTTCTAAGATCTCCGCTGCTTCCTGCATCACCGGCAAATCGGATTGGCTTCCCATAATAATGCCTACTCTGGTCTTGCTCATGATATTATCGTTAGATTATCTTTTACGAATCGGGCGTTTTCTTCCAGGCTTCCCTGGTTGGTATCTGTAAGTGTTACGTGGCCCATTTTACGAAATGGTTTGGTAATCTTTTTACCGTATAAATGGACATGTGCTCCCTTCAATGATAGAATTTTTTCCAATCCCTGATACACAGCCGGTCCCTGAAAACCAGGCGCTCCCAGCAGGTTTATCATTGCGGTGGGGCAATTAATGTCAGTACTGCCGAGAGGCCAGTTTAGTATTGACCTTAAAAGTTGTTCATATTGAGAGGTAATATTTCCTTCTATAGTTTGATGTCCGCTGTTATGAGGCCTGGGGGCAATTTCGTTTACCAGTATTTCCCCTGACTTATCCAGGAACATCTCTACCGCGAGTAAACCAACCATGTTTAACTCTTCAATTACCCTGTGCGCTAGCTGCTGGGCGCTGATTTCCTGTTCTTTAGTAATCCGAGCCGGGGAAAACAGGAACTCTACTAAATATTGCTCGGGGTTAAACACCAACTCAACCGTGGGAAATGCGGTGATATCACCACTTTGATTACGAGCGACAATAACGGACATTTCTTTTTCGAAATTTATTTGTTTTTCCAACAACCCCGGTCCCTTAAGCAAGTCGTTGAAGTCTTCTTCCGCGGTGATCCTTTGAACACCCCTTCCGTCGTACCCGGCTTTACCCAGTTTGAAAAAGGCTGGCAGTAGTTCCCGGTGTATCCGAGCGTGTTCCGCATCTTCGACTATTTCGAATTGAGCAGTGGGGATATTGTGATCTGAATAGAACTGTTTCTGCAATCTCTTATCCTGGATTAACTCAATAATTTCCGGCTGTGGCCAGACCTGTATACCCTCTTTTACCAATTGCTTCAGTGCATTGGTATGTACATGCTCAATTTCAATGGTTACCACCTGACATTTTCTTCCGAAATCCAGTACTGTTTGATAATCGTTAAAATCTCCTTTTACAAAATTATGTGAAATTGCGCTGCAAGGTGCGTTACTATCAGGGTCCAACACCGAGATTTCCAGGTTGAAATCTATAGCAGATTGAATCAGCATCCGGCCTAGTTGGCCACCACCCAGGATTCCAATATTAGTTAGTTGATCGGTCACATTATAATATTACACTCGAAGTAAACTTATTTTTTAGTATCTACCAAAGGGTTAGGGTTGCGGTTGCTCACTTTGCAAATTGATACCCATTTGTTCCATTAAGTCTGTGGCATTAAAGCTGTTGCATAACCCCGGTCTAAGTTTGTAATCGAAAGTTAGTTTCCCATTGCTCAACCTGCTGTTGAAACTTAAATTTACGATATTCCCTCCCCCATTTGATAGCTCACCCAGGGCGAGGTCATGGGTTGATATCAGCCCAAAGGCCGTTGCATTGGATAACTGCTTCACCAATGCGGCAGAACCCAGATTGCGGTCATGCGAGTTGGTTCCTTTCAACAATTCGTCTAACAGAAAAAGTGTAGGTTTCTTCTCTTCCAGGAGCCCGATTAACTGCCTGATCCTCTCGAGCTCTGCATAAAAGGACGACACATGTTGTTCCAGCGAATCAGTGGTACGCATAGAAGTGAAAAGATTAAAAGTACCAAGCTGTAAATCTTTGGCACAAACCGAAGCACCCAATTTCGCAAGAACAATATTTACTCCAAGTGTTCTCAGGTAAGTACTCTTCCCGGACATATTTGAACCGGTGAGAATCACCACAGATCCCTTTTTTTCCAGTGAGAAATCGTTGGTTACCCTTTCTTTCTCCGGGATAAGCGGATGGCCCAAAGCTCCGGCTTTAAAGTAATAAGAATGTTCCACCCAGGAGGGAAATACAAAGTGCGGATGACTATAAGCCGATGAACTCAGTGATATCAATAGTTCGTACTGCCTGATTGAATCGAACCATCTTACAACGTACTCACTATGTTGAGATTTCCAACGTTCTGACTGAATCAGCCAAATTAAATCCAGCAGGAAATAGGCATTAAAGAGCCAGTAAAGAAAGTTATTCCTTACTTCGATCCTGGAAAGAATATTCTTTAGCTGCAAAATGGTGACCGAAGCTTTTTCGTTTTTATCTAAAAATGACTTGCGCAATTCAACCAGTAAACCGCTGCGAAAATCTGAATTTTCGATGCAGTTGATCATTGCCTCATAGGCTTTCAAAGTATTGATACTGCGATGGGTTTGGTTGTAGGTGTCTTGAGCCAACGGCTGTACCCGGCTCAGCAGCAGACCGTTTACAGTTAAGGGAATCAAAACCAGATATCCGGATAGCATACCCATGAAATAAGCAGTAGTAAGCCCTACAGCAATCAATGGCAGGGTAAATATTGCCAGTCTAAACCAACCCGGCAGGTTAGTGGGTTTTATTACCCAGTCGATAAAGGTCTTGATATCTGCATTGTGCCCCTTATGGGCCAAAGCTCCGGCCTGAAATTGCTGGGCCCAGTTGGGATCAGCTGACAATTCATCAATTGCCGGCTGCCGTTGTTTTACCTGGGTGAGATCAGGAGGGTATAACAACTCCTTCGCCAACAGTTGCTCGCCGCCCCTGGTAACTGTACGATTCAGCCATTGAAA
>BQJT01000089.1 GCA_021604845.1 Cyclobacteriaceae bacterium | reverse complement strand
CAAAGGACAGGAAGTAACCATAAGCAATTATTATGAAATATTTAACGGCCTGCTGACCGCAGAACAGATGGAAGGTCTAAAGGAGCTATTGAAGCCAACCCCTACTACCTGGTTCAATCACACCACACACCGTATCACCGTTGAGCCCAGTGCTGGAGTGTCATGTTTTTCATGCCATGTTAACGGCCATACCAATGGAGCATTTGAACTGGCACCAGACAGCAGACCCCATCTTGCCAGATTGCGGGTCGACACCCCTCCCATGCGTGGTAATTTTAATTTAATGCAGTTTTCCTCAAAGCGATCTATTCGTAGTATGGATCATTTTGCAGAAGTAGAAGAATACTTTGACGGTGATCCTGGTATGCAGCAGGCTATCGGACCCCGCTCCCAAAAAAGAGAGGTTACCAACAGGATGGGTGACTTCAATTCAATTCTGGATTTTCCTCCTGCCCCAAAACTAGGCCCATTGGGCAGGTTGATACCTGAAAAAGCCACTCAACAGGAATTATTAGGTGAAGGAATATTTTTTGGCAAAGGAAAATGCGCCCAATGCCATAATGGTCCGGCCTTTGTTGATGACTATATGCACGATTTACAGGTGGAACGATTCTACAAAGGAAGACCCGAGGGGCCAATTAAAACTTTTCCTCTCAGGGGTATCAAAGATTCTCCACCTTATCTGCATGATGGTCGCTTACCAACACTGGCAGATGCGGTAGAGTTCTTCAATCTGGTATTAGAATTAAAGCTTGATCAGGAGGAAAAGAAGGCGCTGGAAGTATATATGCTTTGCCTGTAAGCCTGTAAACCACATAATTTCCGGTCTCAACGGTTGACCATGTTACTCAATACACCCTGGAAATTCAAAATAATTTCTTGCTGATCTGTTGAAAGATCTTCAATCCGCAGTCTGTTTTTCTCTTCCGGATCTTTAACAATGTTGACTACCGTTCCATCCTCGTACAACTTCCATTCTACATTATGCACGTACCGGGTCTTTGGGAAATTGCCCCATCTCGGATCATAATGGCAAAAAACCCATTCCCGGGTTTTGGCCGGCTGATTTAACAACTGGGGAAAGAAGCTGAACCCATCCAGGGACTGATCTGCAGTGGGATCCTTCCCGGCAACCTCCAGAATTGTAGGAAAGAAATCTGTGAAATCAATCAGGTTTTCATTTCTTTGTCCAGGCTTGATAGTACCCTGCCAGTTAGCAATCAGGGGAACGTGTGTACCTCTTTTTGTGGGAAACCCTTTCTCTCCTTTAATCTTCTGGCCTCTCCAGGTTGAAATTACCTTTCTGTCGGTTCCATTATCACCAGTGAAAATTATTAGTGTCTTTTCTCGAATACCCAACTCATCCACTTTACTAATTATTCTTCCAACCAGTTGATCCATGTAGGTCATCATGTCGGCGAAATAGGTAGTATCATTTATATTTTGAGGGGGATCATAAGCAGCAAATTCCGGGCTTTCCGGGGTAGGTAAAAAGGGGTCATGAACCAGGCACATTGGATAGTAAACAAAAAAAGGTTGCTCTTTATTTTCAGTTATGAATGCCTGAATAAAATCAACAAAAACATCCGGTCCGTAGCCAGACTCGAGGGTAATCAGCCCCTCATTACTGGTCTCAACCGTGGGAGTTTTATAGCGCCAGCCTCTGTCCTTTACTTGCCAAAGGCTAAAGGCATCAAATCCTGCGGCACCGGGCAATGTCCCTGTTCTGCCTGCTGCAAGTTGTTGCTGACGTTCATTTCCGTATAACTGCCATTTACCGGCAATCAGCGTATTATAGCCTTCATCCTTCAGAGCATGTGCGAAGGTGCGTTGCTCAGCATCCAATAATCCAAATCCTATATAGTTCCTGAAATTGTATTTCCCGGTCATGATTTGTACCCTTGACGGTGTACATAACGGCGTGGAGTAACAGTTTTCAAATTGCATCCCACTTTCAGAAAGTTTATTAATATTCGGAGTATGGTAACTTTCACCCCCGTAAGAAGCTAAGGTTTCAGCTCCCAAATCATCGGCCATGATTAAAATAATATTTGGTTTTTCGGGTTGGCTGTGCGCAGCCCTCTTTTTTATATCGCAAGCGGTAAATCCCACCAGGTAAACCAGACATATACCGATCGTTAAAGGTCTTAACATCATAGTAAGTTTGACTCCATAAACAACAAATCCGGTATTCAACCAGACAACCTATAAATTAGAAAACAAATTGCCGCATAAGCAAACTTCAGGTTCTCTTCAAATTTGCTATCAAATTACTTCAAACTGTCTGCGGATTATTGCAGGTGAAGTAAAATCAACTGATTCAAACCTTTAAAAGGATTTACCCGTTAGATTTGTTGCGCATGCAATCAATATTACATTCCGGGCATTAAATGTACTTTAGGTAACATGAACAACCAAGAATCATTCACGGAGTTTGATCATACACTACTTCCATGGTTGGGAAGAACTATGAAAGTGGTTGACAGCTTTATCACCAGATACCTTAATGAGCACAATATCGACCTGACTAAGGTGCAAATGGTCTTACTGGTCCGGCTTTATTTTAATGACGGGCAACCGCAAAGCGATCTTGCTTTGCTCACAAACCGTGATAAGGCCAGTCTTGCACGATTGCTGGATATCATGGAAAGAAAGGGTTTGGTAGTAAGAGTTTCATCCAGGGAAGACAAACGGATTAAGTTGGTCCACATAACAAAAAAAGGAATGGAGTTGTATGAAAATGCCCGCCCGTTGTTGAGAGAAATGATTATGAAAGTACAGAAAGGGGTGTCAGAAAAGAACATTCAACTGATGATAGATATATTAAAACAAGTACAAGTGAATATCGGTGTAACCGATTTCGTTGCATATCAAACGTAATACAATGAGAGGAAAAATTATTAGTGTTATTACCGGAATCTTGCTTATAGCTATTGGCTTCTTCATTGCAAGCAGTCTTGCAGGCAGGGAAAGACCCCAGAGAAGACAATCTGAAAAGGTACTACAATCGGTGATGACTGAGAAAGTGGTTAATGGGACCATCACCACCAAAGTAGTTGAGAGTGGCATTCTAACTGCTAAAAACAGGATAGAGCTATTCGCAGAGGTTCAGGGAGTGATGGAGCGCACCTCCAGGGAATTTAAACCCGGCAATAGTTACCGGCGCGGTGAACTGATGATTAAAATCAGGGATACAGATTATAGTGCGAATCTCCAGGCACAGAAAAGCAGCTTGCAAAATTTAATCACCTCTGCCCTACCTGATTTAAGGCTTGATTTCCCTGAAGCCTATTTAAAGTGGGATAAGTACATCAGGGAATTTGACATGAATAAACCAGTCCCTCCTTTGCCCGAAACCAGTTCTGAAAAGGAAAAGTTCTACATAACCGGCAAAAACATTTATACCACCTATTATGCCACAAAAAATATGGAGCTGGTGTACAACAAGTACAATCTGCATGCTCCTTTTAATGGTATACTAACAGAGGCTCTGGTGAATCCTGGAAGTCTGGTGAGGCCGGGGCAAAAACTGGGAGACTTTATTGATCCGTCGGTTTACGAACTGGAAGTAGCTGTAGGAAAATCATTTTATCCATACATCGCTGTGGGTCAAAAAGTGGAGGTTATGGAAGGGAACAACTCCAACAGAAAATGGCAGGGAAAAATAATCCGAATTAACGGAAAAGTAGACCAGACCACCCAAACAGTTGAAGCTTTCATTGAGGTAAAAGGAGAGGATTTAAAAGAAGGAATGTTTTTGGAGGCTGAAATATATGGGAAGGAAGAATCCGACGCTTTTGAGGTAAACCGGAACCTGCTTATAAACCAGACAGAGCTATTTGTTGTAAAGAGCAACACCCTCGAATCCAGGATTATAGAGCCGGTCTATTTTACGGAATCCACAGTGATTGTCAAGGGCTTGACTGATGGAGATTCATTGGTTAACCTGCCGGTAGCCGGTGGCTACCACGGAATGGAGGTTCAGGTAGTTAACCAATAGTCAAATGAAAAACATAATCGCTCATTTCGTTAAATACCCCACCACCGTCAATGTATTGATACTGGCAGTGGTAATATTGGGAATTGCTGGAGTTTTAAACCTCAAGTCGTCATTTTTTCCTCTCAATGAATCCAGAATTATCAACATAAGTGTAGCCTATCCGGGGGCTTCTCCTCAGGAAATGGAAGAAGGAGTGGTATTGAAAATAGAAGACAACCTACGAGGATTAGTTGGTATTGACAGGTTCACCTCCGTGTCCTCTGAAAATTCCGCTTCAATAACGGTCGAAGTACTTAAAGGGTATGATATCGATGTGGTGCTGGCCGACATTAAAAATGCAGTAGATCGAGTACCCTCCTACCCGGTTGGTATGGAGCCACCAGTTATCTCTAAGGGAGTATTTCGTACTGAAGCTATTACATTCTCGGTTAGCGGCGAAAATGTCCCCTTAAGAACCTTAAAGAGCATCGCCCGTGGAGTTGAATCCGATCTCCGAAGTATCGATGGGATTTCCCAGGTTGAAACCACCGGTTTTCCTAACGAAGAGATTGAAATAGCGGTAAATGAAGACCGAATGCGTGCTTATAACATTACCTTTTCTGAGGTGTCCACCGCGGTAGCAAAAGCGAATATTCTCGCCACCGGAGGGTCCATAAAAACGGAAACGGAAGAATATCTCATCAGGGTAAATAACAGATCATATTTCGGAAATGAATTGGATTACATTGTGGTCAAAGCTACGCCTTCAGGTGATAAGGTCTTTCTTTCGGATATCGCGGAAATTCGGGATCGCTGGTCTGAAAACCCTGACCGGTTGTATTTTAATGGTAAGCCTTCGGTAGATATCAGCGTAAGCACTACCAACAGTGAGGACATGATCTCTGCGGCTGATAAAACCAAGCAATACATAGAAGACTTTAACTCCAGGCACAGTAATATCCAGTTAAATGTAACCAGCGATCGCTCCATGGTGGTGGTGCAGCGAACTGAATTACTTTTAAAAAATGGTTTACAGGGTATATTTCTGGTGCTGTTTTTCCTGGCAATTTTCCTGAAGCCAAGATTGGCATTTTGGGTAGCGTTCGGTATCCCAATTTCTTTTTTGGGTATGTTTATTTTTGCCGGAAGCCTTGGGGTTACCATCAACGTGTTATCGCTTTTTGGAATGATTGTGGTAATCGGGATCCTGGTGGATGATGGCATTGTGATCGCAGAAAACATCTATTCTCATTATAAGGAAGGAAAGGACCCCGTACAGGCGGCTATGGATGGCACCAGAGAAGTGATTCCTGCCATAACCTCGGCTATCCTGACCACCATAATAGCTTTCAGTGTATTCTATTTTCTGGACGGGCGAATCGGGGAGTTCTTCAGTGAGGTCTCCACTATTGTGATCCTAACTCTATCGGTTTCCTTGGTAGAAGCATTGGTGATCTTACCGGCGCATATTGCGCACAGCAAAGCATTAAAAGCCAATCAAAAAACCTATATATTTAATCGATACGCAGATCGATTTATCAGATGGTCAAGGGATCGTCTGTATGCTCCATCCCTTATTTTCTTTCTTAAACATAAGTTTCTGGGTCTGGCAATACCCGTAATGTTATTGGCAATCACCTTTGGAGCGCTTGGAGGAGGATTGATCCGAACCAGTTTCTTTCCAAACGTAGCCAGTGATCGCATCCAGGTAACACTAAAAATGCCACAGGGAACCAGCGAGTACATTACGGATTCGGTAATCACCAAGATTGAAAACGCTGCCTGGCGGGTTAATGAAACATTCACAGAGAAGCAAACGGATAACCAGCAAGTCATTGAGAATATTATTAGAAAAATAGGCCCAGGTACTGCCAATGCTAGCCTGAATATTAATCTGCTCCCCGGAGAAGCCCGTGACTTCCCTTCATTTACTATTGCGGCAGCCCTTGACGATGAAGTAGGCCAGCTCCACGGGGTAGAAAGCATAGAGTATGGATCCGGCTCCAATTTTGGGGGTAAACCAATTTCTGTTTCCATTATGGGTAACAATATTGATGAACTCAAAAAGGCCAAGGAACTGTTGAAAACCGCCTACAAGGAAAACCCATTGTTGAAAGACATATCGGATAATGACCCGGAAGGAATCAAAGAGATAAAACTTAGCCTGAAGCAAAATGCGCACGCTATGGGATTCAACCTCAATGACGTAATCAACCAGGTTAGAAGTGGTTTTTTTGGGAATCAGGTCCAGCGGTTTCAAAGAGGAAGGGATGAAATCAGGGTCTGGGTACGTTATGACCGTTCAGAAAGATCAAGCATTCAAAATCTGGATCAAATGAGAATAGTCTCTCCTTTGGGAGAACGGGTACCCTTAAGTGAAATAGCCAATTATGAGATTGCACGAGGAGAAATCTCAATTAACCACCTGGACGGAAGAAGAGAAATTAACGTACAAGCTGATCTGAAGGATCCAAAGAACAGTGCAACTGAAATCATGGCAACCTTGCAAGCAGAATTGCTACCGGTGATCCAGGCTCAATTTCCTTCGGTAATCGCCTCATTTGAAGGCCAGAACAGGGAAGCCGAAAAGGTTACCAGCTCAGCAAACAAGACCCTGCCGATTGCCATTTTTATGATATATGTGCTGATCGCATTTACTTTCCGATCCTTTAGTCAACCTCTGTTGTTGCTGCTGATGATTCCTTTTAGTCTCATCGGGGTGGCCTGGGGTCATTACATTCATGATTTCCCGATTAATATCCTGTCTTTTATGGGAATCATCGCCCTGATTGGTATTGTAGTCAATGACGGACTGGTGCTGATCGGTAAGTTCAACACCTATCTTAAAGAGGGATTAGCTTTTGATGATGCATTAATAGCTGCCGGTAAATCCCGGTTCAGAGCCATTTTCTTAACCTCTCTTACCACAGTGGCCGGTTTGTCACCCTTAATCCTGGAAAAGAGCAGGCAGGCACAGTTCCTGATCCCCATGGCCATTTCTATTTCGTATGGGATTATGGTGGCCACCGTACTAACATTGTTGATGCTGCCCTTGTTGCTCTCTATTGGAAACCAATTCAAAGTTTATGGAAAATGGCTCAAAACAGGGAAAAAACCCACGGAAGAGGAAGTTGAAAGTGCCATAATTGAACAAAAAGTTGAAGAAGAAGAATATGAAGTCGCTTAAGTATATCCTACTGCTAATTTTCATTAACCATCTGGCAATGGGTCAGGAGTTGCTTACCAAAGAGGAAGCGGTAAGCAGGGCTCTTGAGTTCAACTACGATATTAAAGTAGCCAAGAACAACGTGGAAGTGGCCCATAATTTGGCCAGCCCTAAGAACAATAATTATCTGCCTACCATTTCAGCGCAGGCCGGCACAACCTATTCAGATAGCAAAGTAAAGCGAGATGACGAAGACGGGTTTGCTATTAATAATAGTGGAAGTGTGGTGAGAATGAATTCATCACTAAACTTAAACTACACCATTTTCGATGGGATGGGCAGAAAATATATTTTCGAAAGAGCAAAGCACGATGCTCTTTTGACAGAACTCCAGGCCAGGCAAATTACAGAAGGTGCACTGGTGCAATTGTTTGTGGCTTATCATGAGGTGGCCAGATTAACCGAAAACGAGATCATTCAGCGACAAGGCCTGGATATTTCGAAAGGGAGACTGCTTCGGGCGCAATACGGATTTGACTACGGTCAAGGTACTCAACTGGATGTGCTCAACGCTGAGGTGGATGTAAATACCGACAGCATAAACTACCTGACCATAGTCCAGCAGCTGGGCAATTCCAAAAGAGACCTCAATTTATTGCTTGGCCGGAATGTTGATATAGCCTTTGAAGTTGACACCACCGTTACTTATGCAGAGAATATAGATATCAACGCACTTAGGGAAGAGGTTCATCAAAATAATGTGAATATCCTGCAGATCAATGAACAAATCATAAGCAGTGAATATGATATTGGAATTAGCAAATCGGGGTGGGTACCCAAGATTGGAGCCACTGCTTCTTACGGCTGGACCAGAAGCGATTTTGAAGAATCTTCCAACTTTACCGACATCACTACCAACGGGCCATCCGCCGGAGTTAGCTTAATCTGGAATATTTTCGATGGTGGGGCAACCAGCACCCAGGTGCAGAACGCTAAGATAACTTTGCAAAGTCAACAGATTGTGAAGGAACGGGCACAACAACAACTGGACCGTAACCTCAACAATGCCTGGACCACCTACCAAACCTCCCTGTTTATTCTCGAAGCTCAAAGGAAAAACCTGGAGACCAGTAGACGCAACTTCGAACGTACAGTTGAGCAAAATAAATTCGGCCAGGTAACTTCAATTGAATTCCGACAGGCACAGGTCAACTTGCTAAACGCCGCGCTTATATACAGCGAGGCCAAATACTCCGCCAAGAACGCGGAACTTGCCTTATTGCAATTAAGTGGTCATCTGTTAGACAGTGAATTTTAACAGTATTCGCACTATTCTTGTTCTTGGTTAAATCTTGTGGCATCCTCCCAGTCATCGGTTCTGAAAGATGAGGCGGGCAATAAATTGGTGTCGTATAACGACCCTACAATCCAATTCCGCCAGGCATACCGCACTGCCTCAGGGTCAGATACCTGATCACTTTTAACCAATACCTCGGTCCGGTTTACAATTTCGGCCCTTGCCGGATAAAACACCTTGTCTGCCCCGGAAATTTCAAAACCGGTCAATTCCTCATGTGCAAAAACTCCAGTCTCGGCATTTTTAAATTTAAGAATTATACCGTCGTCCTTCTTCTCCATTGAGTCATATACCGGTGCCGCGTAATCTATTGTGGAGAATCCATAGGTTTGATTAAGCGCGTTAAACAGTAACCTGTCGGCAACCTCCTTTTTCTTGGGTGGATGAATGCAATAATCGTCTCCAATATCCATAGTTATGGCGATTCCGGATTTGGGAATTAGATCTAAACACTGCAATTGTGCCTCCCGGATAAATGAAGAGTTTTCAGCAGTACTAAACACCTGGTTATCACCATACATATAGGGGGCAATCTGAACATAATAGAATGGAAAGTCGCCAATTCCCCAGCGCGTACGCCAATCCTTCACCATAGCAGGAAATAACTTCTTATACTCCTGGGGCTCCATCCTGTTGGACTCCCCCTGATACCACAACGCGCCTCTAATGGTAAATGGAATCAACGGATTGATCATCCCGTTAAACAATGCGGTTGGGATATGATTAATGTTTTTGGTAATATCTACATCATCAAGATTAACAGCCTGAAAGGACACCATTGCTTCACGACTGATCCAGGCTTCTACATTGCTACCACCCCAGGAAGTGTGAATCATTCCAACCGGGACATCCAGGATCTCTTGCAACTGTTGACCGAAAAAATAAGCCACTGCACTAAAATCCAATACACTTTCCGGAGTTGCCGGCTGCCAGGCAGTATATTTCTCTACATCCTGTAAAGGTGATTTGGAACCAACCCTGTCCACTGTGAATAACCGCAAGTTCGCATTGTTCGACTTGGCGGTGGCCATGTTTGTACCGAAAGTAGGTTGTCCATTGTAGCCCTTTATCGGCTGCTGCATATTGGATTGCCCCGAGCACAACCAGACTTCTCCAAACAATACATTTTCCAGGGTTACGCCGGATGACTGTCCCTGTATACTAATGGTTTGAGGATTTTTACTGTCTGTGGTTTTTACATTTGTCTTCCAGTTTCCGTCCTGGTCGGTTTTAATATTTATGGTTTCATTCAACCAACTGGTTTTTATACTAACCGACTCCCCTGGATCCGCCCATCCCCACAATACCACTGTGGTGTTACGCTGCAAAACCATATTGGAAGACACAATAGCCGGCAACTTTATTGCAGCAGTGACAGACGGGATAGATAATATCCACAAAGCCAGTAGCAGTGTAATCAAAAGTACTTTTCTCATTTCTTAATCATTTAAATAACCCAATTTTGAAATATAAGCATTATTTATAGTATTGAATGATAACTTAACTTTGCAGTTCTGAATAATCCACTTTTGGAAACTGTTGGTTTATTGGACTATTTCCAACAATTCACCTGATAACAATGTCAAATACGCGCAGAAATTTTCTATCCAATATTTTAGCCACTTCCATTGGAGCGGGCCTTGTTGGTTGTTTTCCGGCAACCACCCAAAATGATGCTGAAAATAGTTACCATGCTCTTGACTCAATTCTGAACCAACCAGTGCTCAAAAAGGAATTATTCCCCTCCCCAATCACCATAAAGTCACTGGATCTGCTGGAAAAAGATGGGAACTTCATCTGCGTGGTGACTACCGTTGATGGATTGAAGGGAGTTTGTGTCAGCAACAATATGCAAATGCAATCACTGTATCCCATTTTTACCAACAGGCTCCAACCATTCTTTATAGGTAAGGATGCCAGAGAGTTGGAGCAATTGCTGGATGAAGTATACGTTTATCAAAGCAACTACAAGTTGCAAAACCTGGCTTTATGGGTGCCGTTGGCCACTATTGAATTTGCCATCCTGGACCTCCTGGGACGTATTGCAGGTGCACCAATGGGCGCTTTGATTGGAGCGGTGAATAATGTTGAAATAGGGGTGTATCGTGCCAATAATTTTCGTGGTAAGAGTGCCAGTGAATCGCTGGAGGGAATTGTTCAGAATGTAGAAGAAACTGGAGCGCAAGCCATAAAGTTCAAACTTGGCGGGCGCATGAGCAGCCCGGAAATACCCTCCGGACGAACAGAAGCATTAATTCCAATGGTACGAGAAGCCTTTGGCCCGGATATGACCATATATGCAGACTCCAATGGTTCTTACAATGTCAAGCAGGCAATCCGTATCGGCAAAATACTTCAGGAGTATCAAATTGACTTCTATGAAGAGCCGGTTCCGTTTGACTGGTATGAAGAAACCAGGCAGGTGGCAGAAGCACTTGATATACCGATTGCTGGCGGAGAGCAGGAACCAAGTTTACACCAGTTCAGATGGCTTATTGGGAACCACGCTTTGGATATCGTTCAACCTGACATATTTTATTTTGGTGGTATGATCCGCTCTATGAAAGTTGCCCGCATGGCCCATGCCTTGGGCAAATCCTGTATTCCACACATTTCAGGTTCCGGATTGGGATACCTGTACATGATGCACTTTGTTTCAGCGCTCCCTAACGCAGGTGCTTATCATGAGTTTAAAGGGTTTAATCAAACAATACCATTCAACTGTGATACCTCAGATCTGGTAGTTAAGCAGGGTAAAATTAAAGTACCTACCGGGCCAGGAAGCGGTATTGAAATTGATCCCGATTTTATTTCCGGACATCAGCCGGTTAAGGTTTAAATAAATAGGCAGGCAGGCTCACATTCAATCTACCGCCTCTATCCTAATGACCAACTGATCGGGAGTAGCATCCTCTACATCTTTCAGGTGTTCCCTTATCTTTTGCTGTAGATTTGCCACCAGCTGTGGTTCAGCTTCAAATCTATCGTACATTTCAGAAATATCAGCTTCAATGTGATACAGTTCAGGTGCTTCCATATCAACAGTTTTACCATAGTAAACGGGTTCACGCTGTTGAATGTGAAGCTTCCAGGGGCCTGAGCGTACCGCATGCAGTTCTGAAAAAGCCCAATAATAAAATTCTGAGCGAGGTGATGCACCTTCACCTTTTAACACCGGTGAAAGATCGAACCCATCCATCTTTCGATCATTGGGAACCTCCACTTGCGCCAGCGCACCAAATGTGTTTATAATATCCAGCGTAGAACCCATCCCGGTAACAATTCCCGGTACTACGTTTCCAGGTCCCCAGAAAATTGTAGGGACTCTTTGTCCGCCTTCAAATGTGGTACCTTTTCCGGCCCTTAACGGTCCGGTCGATCCGCCATGAGTTTTAAAACTTAGCCAGGGTCCGTTGTCCGAACTAAACATCACAATGGTATTGTCCTCTAATCCAAGTTCTTTAAGTGTTGCAATCACCTGTCCAACACTCCAGTCTATTTCTTCAATCACATCACCGTACAAACGCCGTTTACTGGTTCCTACAAACTTCTCGCTGGCAAATAATGGTATATGAGGCATAGAATGGGCCAGGTACAAAAAGAACGGTTGCTCCTGTTGCTCCCTGATGTATTGCACCGCTTTTTCTGTATAACGTTTGGTAATTGTAGTTTGATCCGCAGGTTGTTCAATGATTTCCTCATTCTCCATTAATGGCACATTATAATTCTGCGTTTCGGGATAAAAATCCGGATCCACCATATTCTCTCGATACAATCTGCTCTTCCCTTCCGCAGCGTTCATATCATTGGAATAAGGTATCCCGTAATAATAATCGAATCCCTGTGAGGTGGGCAGGAATTGTGGTAGATGCCCCAGGTGCCATTTACCCACATGAGCAGTGGCATATTCTTTTTGCTTTAACATTTCTGCAATGGTAATTTCATCCGGGCTTAAACCGCTTCCCGAATCAGGAAACAGCACTGCACGTTCCTTTGAGGTCATTCCGGTTCTGATGGGATATCTACCAGTCATTAAGGCAGACCTGCTTGGGGTACAAACCGGGTCAGCCACGTAGAATTGGGTCCACTTCTGGCCTTCCATCACCATACGGTCCAAATTCGGGGTTTTGATAACAGGATTTCCGAAACTACTGAGATCTCCATAACCCAAATCGTCACAAAATATGATTATGAAGTTCAGCGGGGACTCAGAATCTTGCGTGGTTTCTTCTTTTGGAACCTGACATGCTATTAACAAAAATATTATAAAAGGCAGCAAGGATGATTTCATGGGTGTAGGTTTTGACTGCCAAATATTGAAAAGGAATTGGTCAATTCAAAATCGTTAATTGAACCTGAGACCTGGAGTTTTCATGTGGCCCGGGATGAATAAAGCGATAACCCCGGGTCGCTTCTCTAACTATATAACAACTTCTCTAAAAACTTATTGATGAACTTTCTGTTTGGATCGTACCTGGTCACTACTTGCTTGAATTTATCGAGGTTTGGATATAGAGAACGCATTCGTTGGGGGTTGATGGTAAATACTTTTCCCCAGTGAGGTCTTACACCAAACCGCTCCAGTCCATCCTGAATTAAAGGCAGTACGGCTTCCACTCCGGCCTGGCTCTGTTCCCAGGTGAAATGAAATGCCACAGAATCCTGATGATAAAAGGGGCTCATCCATTGATTGTCTCCGGCTATCGTCCGCACTTCGGAAATCATAAGCACCGGTTTTAATTGCTTCTTCAGGGCGGCAATCACTTCGAATGCTTCAGATGCATGCTCAATGGGTACAAAAAACTCCGATTGCAGTTCCTTGCCACTGCTAGGGGTAAAATCCATCCTGAAGTGAGGCAACCGTTCATACCATGGCCCTGAAACTCCCATTTGCTCTGTGCAATTTTCAGCAGACATGGCAGAAATTGGATGTAGATTTCTGGTTGCAGCCCTGGCACCGTAGTAGTCATCGGGATCTACCTCGCCCGTACTATCCGCTCTGGACTTAACCCAAACCTGATTTACTGTGTCTGACTGGTAATCAGTAAACAAGCTTACGCTATAGCCCCCGCTCATTACAGCGAGGAAATTCTCCAGTAAGATCCTAACCGGTAATTCCTGGTATACTCGCTGAACTACGTCAAATGCAGGTTGCAGGTCTAATGTAATACTGGTGATGATTCCCAAAGCGCCTAAATGAGTAATCAGCGTTTGAAATCCTTCTCCATCTTGCTCATGCGATAATTTATGCAACGATCCGTCACTGTCAATGAATTCAAACCCTGAAACTGCACTCCCCAGGTTGCCATTTGCTACCCCCGATCCATGGGTGGCAGTGGCCATTGCTCCCGCTACCGATATATGGGGTAGCGACGCCAGATTATGGAGCGCAAAACCTTGATTATGCAACTCAGTACAGATTTGACCATAGCTAGCCCCGGAATTTATGGTAGCTTTCATATTTACACTATCGACCTGCAGTTTATTGCTAAAGGCACGAACTGAAATCTGGCTGAAATCACTATCTGCAATTCGGTTGAAACAATGTTTAGTGCCCAAAACACGTACTTTATTGGTCGCCCGTACTAAAGACTGTAATTCTTCTATGGAAGTTGGTTCCTGAAAATCCTTTGCATTATAGCTTAAGTTACCTGCCCAATTAGTACGAGAACCAGGGCTTTCATCAATCATTCTCAGGCTTTCGTTAACAGTATTTTCTTTGTTTGATCCGCAGCCGGTAAATGAATACAGAGATGCCAAAGCTCCTCCGACCAACAGGCCACTTCCTTTCTTTAAAAACAATCTTTTATTCATAGCAAAGCAGGAAACCTATACCCTCAATTACCACTTAAATCGTTCCGTTGACTGCTTCAACCAAAGTAGTTAAAACAACCCGAACTGCCGACAAATGCTCCGGATGTTCAATTTAGACTAGTGCGACTATTTTAGTCAGGATATTTCCTTAATTGCTGTGAGTAACCTGTCTACAGATTCTGGCCTGGCATTCTCCCCCATCAACCCAATGCGCCATACCTTCCCCGCAAAATCTCCCAAACCTGCACCGATTTCAATGCCGTAATCATCCAGCAATTGCTTCCTGACCGCCGCATCATCTATGTGATCGGGCAATTTAATAGCGTTCAACATGGGCAAACGAAACCCCTGCTTAACCAGCAATTCAAACCCCAAGGATTCCATACCCGATTTTAGCAGTTCATGTGCTTGCCAGTGTCTGGCATACCGGTTTTCCAGTCCTTCTTCTACTACCAGGGTTAATGCCTCTTTCAAGGCAAACATTGAAGAAACAGGAGCGGTGTGATGATACGCGCGTTTTGCTCCCTGCCAATAGTTGCTTACCAATGATAAATCAAGAAACCAGCTTTGAACCTTGCTTTTCCTATTGTGTACCACTTCTACGGCTCTTTCACTAAATGAAACCGGCGAAAGGCCCGGAGGAGCACTCAGGCATTTTTGGGAACCCGAATATACCGCATCAATACCCCAGTCATCAATTTTCAGTGTGGTTCCGCAGAAAGAGGTCACCGCGTCCACTACCAATAAGGAGCCAGCTTCATGCACCATTTTACTGATTTCCTCCAGAGGTTGTAACACACCGGTTGAAGTTTCCGCGTGGACAATTGCCACCAATTTTGGGTTGCATTTTTCCAGAGCATCTTTTACCTGCAGGGGATCCACCGGCTCACCCCAGGGAGCATCCACCCGGATCAATTTGGCTCCACAGCGTTCGACAATATCCGACATGCGGTTGCCAAAAACACCGTGAACGCAAATAAGCGCTTCGTCACCCGGATCCAAAAGATTCACCAGACAGGTTTCCATTCCCGCACTACCAGGAGCAGAAACCGCAAAAGTCAGGTGATTTCTGGTTTGAAAAGTCCGTTGAAGCATTTCTTTGATCGCTGCCATTACTTCCAAAAACTCCGGATCCAGGTGCCCAATTAGTGGCGCAGACATTGCATCCAGCACCCGCTGATTGGCATTGCTTGGGCCGGGACCAAGTAAAAGTTTAGCCTTGTTCATAAATCTTTTTTTGTTGAATTCATTTAAGCAGTTAAATATAGCGGTCAATTTTCATTTTACAAGAACACCATAGATCTCAGATCTAAGGTGTTAGATCTGAGAATATGTCAAATAGCCGCTGGCAAATTGTAAATTGTAGATTGTTCAAGTGTTCACATTGTTCTATATTGTTAATTCTAAATAATAATAATCATCATCTATGTCGCTGCCTAAACATTCAATAATTCTTTTAGTTATCTGCTGTTTGGTGTTCACCGTAGCAGCACAGGAAAAACCTATAAACAACTTGGAGATCGGAGATCAGGCTCCACCCTTCGATTTACCTGGAACGGACGGCAAAAATTATTCTTTGAACGATTTCTCAGAGTACCCTTTATTAGTGGTAATATTTACCTGCAATCATTGTCCGACCGCCCAGGCTTATGAAGATAAGATCATAAAAATTGTGGAGGACTACAGGCTAAAAGGTGTAGGTTTTGTAGCCATATCTCCCAATGACCCTAATGCCGTTAGTTTGTCGGAGTTGGGTTATTCAGATTTGAATGATGGTTTGGACGACATGAAAATCAGGGCAAAAGAAAAACAGTACAATTTTCCGTATCTCTACGATGGAGAAACCCAGGCGGTTTCTCTTGAATACGGGCCGGTTGCCACCCCCCATGTATTCGTATTTGATCAGGATAGGGCCTTAAAATACAGTGGCCGTATTGATGATACGGAAGATCCGTATGTTACACCGGGAAATCTGGATCTGATACGGGCACTGGACCAACTTCTGGACCAAAAACCGGTTGAAACAGCCCGTACAAAAACTTTTGGATGTTCTATTAAGTGGTCCTGGAAAAATAGCTGGACAGAGAAACTCAAACAACAATGGGCCGAAGAACCTGTAACCCTGGAGGAAATGAATCTTAACCAGATCAGGGAGTTGGTAGCAAATTCCAGTGAAAATTATCGATTGATTAACCTGTGGGCTACCTGGTGTGGTCCATGTTTGATTGAAATGCCTGAGTTGGTAAATACCGATCGCATGTATCGGGGTCGGAGTTTTGAATTTATCACCATTAGCACAGATAAACCAAATAAGAAAGCAAAGGCCTTGCAGATTTTAACCAAGATGGAAGCTGCCAATCAGAATTATCTTTACAACGGCGATGATATTTATGAGCTGATTGAAGTCATCGACAAAAACTGGAAAGGCTCGCTTCCTTATACCTTACTAATAGCACCGGGAGGAGAAATAGTTTTCGCAAACGAAGGAATTGTGGAACCTTTTGAGTTAAGAATGGAAATTGTTAAAAACCTGGGTCGATACTATGCCGATGATTGAATCTAACACCGGGAAAAAACCAACTAATAATTACTACTGAAATGAATTCGA
This sequence comes from Cyclobacteriaceae bacterium, assembly GCA_021604845.1. Taxonomy (GTDB): domain Bacteria; phylum Bacteroidota; class Bacteroidia; order Cytophagales; family Cyclobacteriaceae; genus SZUA-3. The sequence continues at coordinate 1,701 of BQJT01000089.1, read as the reverse complement.
GCACACCTATGAACCTACACCAGTTATTGCTATGCCTTGTTGGATGCCTTTTATTGAGCAACACGGCGGTGATATCACAGCAAATATCCAACGAGGAGCTTTTGTTTTTAACCAGGGAATGGAAAGGGGAAAGATTTGATGACGGTAGACCAAAGGTTTCCGACCAACTAATTGAACGGATGAGATTAGTTACCCTGGAAGAAGCCTGGGCTGTCTTAAAAGGGGCTAATTATACCAATCAATACGAAGAAGGCTGGGTGACTATAAATCCGGACAGTGTTTTGGTAGGCCGTGCGCTGACGGCCACATTCATGCCAGGTCGACCGGACGTGCAAAGAGCCATTAACGAACAAGGTGAGAAAGACGGGCGGATCAAATCGCAGAATTCATGGCCCATCGATATGCTGGTGCCTGGTGATGTCTACGTGGTTAATCAGTTCGGTGCACACGAAGACGGGCCTACTATCGGAGACAATCTAGGCAATTCCATCTATGCCAAATCAGGAAACGGCATCGTTTATAACGGGGCATTAAGGGATGTCAATGGTCTTAAAGAAATTGGTTCGTTTACTTCATTTTTCAGAAGCTATCATCCATCCCACCACCTGAACAACCCTGAGGGTCAATTAAATACCACTCTGGTGGGAATTAATAAACCAACCTGTATCGGCAAAGTCATGGTGCTGCCCGGGGATGTCATATTGGGTAGGGACGGCGGAGTAATTGTTATTCCTCCACAGCTTGCCGAGAAAGTAGTTGAAACTTCTGAGGTGGTTCGATTAAGGGATATGTTTGGTCACCAACGTCTAAGAGAGCAGAAGTACACTGCTGGGCAAATCGATACCCGTTGGTCGGATGGGATCGAAAAAGATTTTTCCCAATGGCTTAACGATCACATTGACGAGCTTCCTGTTCCTAAGGAACAAATACAAGAACTATTAAAAACCAGAACCTGGTAAACTGAAATTTTATGACTTTGAAAAATCGCAGATCCTTCCTTAAAAACACCGCTTTAACCGGGGCTATGGCCTCCTTAGTCCCGTTTGGTCAGCAATTAGAAGCTGCAGTGGAAAAAACCTCATTTTCATCCGCACCGAGTGATCTCAAAATCACCAGTATCAAATGCGGATTCATACGAAATGGCAGTGGTCTTTTCGTAAAAATTTACTCAAATCAGGATATATGGGGATGCGGTGAAGGAGTGGATGCAACTCCCGGCACTTATCATTTAGTGAAACGATTTGAACGCATGTTAATAGATAAGAATCCGTTGAATGTACATCGACTTTTTGAAGATGTTCGTCGCGGCGGATTTTTCGCCGGTGCTCAATCAGGGGTGTATGTAGCGGTGTTGACTGCGGTTGAATCTGCACTTTGGGACCTCACCGGAAAAGCCCTGGGACTGCCTGTATATCAGCTATTGGGTGGTAAGTTCAGAGATAAAATTCGTTTGTACATGGATACCGCCTTGTATCAAAACAGGTTACCGACACCAGAAGATTTTGCAACTGCCGCTAAAAAAACTCAGGAAATGGGTTTCACTGCAGTGAAATTCGATCTGGACCAGGCCAACGACCCCAACAAGTATGATAAGTACAACTGGACTGCAAGTCCGGCTGAATTGCAAAGAATGGTAGACCAAATGACCGCCGCCCGCGAAGCAGTTGGTCCAAACATGGACATCTGTGCAGATATGCACGG
>BQJT01000088.1 GCA_021604845.1 Cyclobacteriaceae bacterium | reverse complement strand
ATGATACTGGCACTGGTTATCATTGAAACCGTACTGGACCCTTGGGCCGTTTTCATAACCGCAGCAATCAACCAGGCCAGCACTATGTAAGAAATATGGAAATTCTCAGTTAAGGTTTCAATGGCCAGCCCAATGCCACTGTGCTTGATCATGGCGCCGAAAGCTCCACCTGCACTGGTTATCAGAATAATAATCCCTGCAATTTCCAGTGGTTTACCCACTTCCTTCCACAGAGCTGATCCTTTGAGGTGCTTTTGTTTTACCCATAACCATAAAGCCAAGCCAGTACCTACCGCCATTGCAATATTTTTGTTACCCCAGAATGCCATCCAGGCCGGGGTTTCTCCGGCTACTACTTCAGTTATTGATGCCACACTAATCAGTACGATTGGGGCCAAAACAGGTAAAACCGATGCCAGCAGAGAAGGCTGTGACTGATCATCATCTACGTTTTCGAAAGCGACCCGAACCGGGATATTGAATTTGGCATTCATTCGCTTACTTACCACCAATACTGCCAGAGCAGGTACCACTCCCGAAGCCAGGCCGGCAAGAATTGTTAGACCCAGATCGAGATTTAAGGTTTCCGCCATGATTAACGGGCCTGGCGTGGGCGGAACCAGACTATGGGTAATGGCCGCACCTCCACCTATAGCCATTACATATAGAACGTAATTCTTCTTAGTCTTCAGTGCCAGCGCTATCGCTAACGGAATCAATAAAAAGAATACCGTGTCAAAAAACACCGGAATAGACAAAACAAAACCACTTATCAGCAGCGCCACCGACGCCTGCTTTTCACCCAAACTGGTAATTAACCAGTTTACTATTTTCTGGGCAGCCCCGCTTTCCATCATGGCAGTACCGATTATGGCTGCCAGGGCGATTACCCAGGCTATTTTACCGGCAACACTGCCAAACTCCAACATAGGTATTTCTACCGCCTTCACTACGTGGTGTGATTCCCCCGGTAGTTTGATTGATACCAGTCCCACCAGGATGGCAGAGATGATTAAGGCGATAAATGGATGCAACCTCCATTTGGAGATCATTAAAACTACGGCAATTATACCCAGTAGCAGTACAGCAAAGGGCCAATAGGCAGATTGAGTAAGTGTTTCCACAAATAGTCTTTATTGGTCATTATTAAATTGAAGAATCCATACCTGTAGCCAGGTAGTTCGCCTAATATAGTAAATTATCTTTTGGTACGGTTAAAACTATTTGAAGGTAACTTTAGGCATTGGGTCCTCTGAGATCAATATATCTCAATAGATCCTGGGTCCAAAGTTTAAAATTCAAGATCACTGCTATACTTCAACCATTTTGCCGGTTTTAATTAAACTTTGCATCATGGTTTTAAAGGTTTCCCGCTTGTTAAGATGTGGCAGTTCTTCACTAGGTTCAGAAACACCCAGGAATTGACACAACGGGCCCCAACCTTCACGTATATCATATACCAGCAATTGATCAGCAGGAACGTTGGCCTTTACATCCTCTATGTGTTGGTTAAATATTTCCTGAGCGAATGCCGGATCTTCAAAACGTCCGTGAAATTGCTTTTGCCATAACATCCGTTTAACAAAGCCCACACAATTAACCACCTTCCTTACCCGAGCTGCTGAAATCATCCTTCCCAGCATTACCAATTTTTGCCCCAGGTTTTGTGGTCCCGCTGTCCATACTGTACTCTTTACACTTTTATACCAGCAGTCAAAATCGCGAATGGTTAATATTACCTTAGCTTCGGGGTATTTTTCTAAATGCTGACGATAGAATGGATAACAGGGAAAATCTACAGTACCCTGAAAGCCATCATATAGCTGTTCCCAATTTGTTGTCCCGGTATTTTCCAATTCTAACCATAAAGGAAGTTGATCTGGATTGACCAACAACTCTTTCATATGATAACACCTGGAAATTCCCAACATTTCAAGGCAACGCTTTAGGCTATTGGTTCCTGTTCTGGGAAACCCTGCTCCTATTACTTTTATTGACATTGTTGACCATTTTAATTGGATCTGCCATTACTTTTTATCCAAATACCATGCCTGAGACTGATATAGGAAATCTGCATTTCATAAGATTCAACCGCTTAAAAACTAAACTTCAGCAACTTTAAATCCTCAGGTCGCTCATCGACTATTGGCTGAGTTTTGTATTGTTGTGGCACGCTGTCCCAACCCTGATATACCTGCCCGTCAACGTAATATCGATTATTACGGGGCCCTGTTGATGAGTCCTGAAACCATACGTCATAGCTGCTGCTGGGCTCTGCTTTTCCAACCTGGTGACCGGCAATCATTTCCATTTTACCATCCCCATCCACGTCGGCACGTATCCAGTTTAGTTGCAGAATGTTATTGTAAGTTCCATCCGCCATCATTTTAATAATCCGTTTATTGAATCTTTCAATAATTGACTGGGCTCCCTCAATATCTTTTCGTATTGCGAAGTGCAGTGCACGTTTAAAAAGTGGAACTTTTCCTACCTGCAGATATTTGTTGACTTCTTCCTGTTGATGGGTAAGCAGGTACTCCATTAACAAAGCATCAACCAGTATGTAATCCACTTCTTGTTTTAAAAGACGTTCCAGGTTTTGCTGATCGTTTTTTCCCTTTACAAAGGTTACATTCATGGCATCCTTTACTTCAGAGCCATAGGCATAATTTCCAACCACCGCTACTTTTTTCTCTGTCAGTTCCGCTAATGAAGTCATGCTGACATCCGCTCCTTTAAGTCCAACCAGTATCAGTTGGTTTTGAAGATAAGGTGCAGAAAACAAAAGAATTTGCTCACGATCTTCGCTGTACCATAGTGCTGCACTTCCGTGGAATTCACCCTGCCTAATTCCGTCCATTACTTCTTGAAATTCAAGAATTTCAGTATCGCTGCTTATACCAGCCCGTTTTAATGCTTCCTCAACTAAATCTGTAGCAAAAGAACGATGAGGTTCAACATTGGTAAATGGCGGCCAGATATCAGATGCCAGATTAAGTTGGTTCACCTGGGCAGAACACCAGTTCAAGGTAAACCAGCAGAAAATAAAAACGGTAGTTCTCATATTTATTTAGATATGGATCCCAATATTATAACTTGATTGTGGTACGGAGAAATATCTGGCCTGAAACCTGATTTATTAATTATTGAATAGCAGTCAGGATTATTAAAAAGTTGCAATTGGGTTTAAGGGAGACCCGGTTCCGCCCTCTACTCTTAGTGGCGCCGCGATAAACAGAAACTCATATCGGTTATGTGCGCGAGCATACCGGGCCAAAGATTCCAAATCCAGGTTATCCAGTATTGGCATACCCAGTCCATAAATCACCAGAAAATGTATTGGACTCTGAGACTGCTGTAATCCTGAGGGATACCGTTCACTGGCTCCATCACTGCCTAAAACCGCCACATCCCGGTCCCGAAGCCACTTCACCACCGATGGATGGAGACCCGCAGCACTTTCTGTATAATTCCAGGGGCCCATGGCTGACTCTCTGGCATGCCTGCCAGTTCGAATCAGCAGCACATCTCCGACACCTATGCTAATTCCCGTTTTCTTTTCCCAGGCTTCAAGATCTTCAGCTAAAATAGCAGTTTCCGGTTCCAGATACGGAACACCTTTCATTTCAGGTATATCTACTAAAACACCCCTGCTGAAGATACCCTCTTTCATGTTTTGGATTCCCAGCTTTTTCGACCCGGTGCTTTCCAGCTGTTGCTTTGAATAACCATTGTACATTTTATCCTGATATATGAGATGACAAAGGGCATCAATATGCGAAAAAGCATATCCATGATAGTTTATGGAATAACTATCAACCGCCCAGGTATCTCCGGCAAACTCCACTATCTGAAGGTCATGCTTCATGGGGGTAGGATTTAATGGTCCCTGAGATTTATCAAGATCAAAGGCCAGCGAAATAGATACTCCGTCCTTCACTAATTTAGCTGCGGCTTTTTTTTGATTTTCTGTTATTAAGTTCAGGGTCCCTTTCTCATCATCACTGCCCCACCTTCCCCAGTTGGAAGTTTCCTGAAATAACTGATTAATATAGTCTTTGGTAATATGTTCCTGGCCCAATCCTGGTAAACAACTAAATATTATTGCCAGCAGTAAACAGATCGTCTTATCCTTCATGTAGGTGGAATTTTGATAGCGTATTGATCAATTTAATATCTTCAAATATTGTACAAATTCCTAGTTAATACCCGTAACAACCAGTACTAACTCTATGACAATTCAAAGAGTGATGCTATTCAGAAAACATTGTCTTTTTCAATGGGACAGCTTGCTTCGTCAGGCTATCCACACAAAATAATGGTCAATAACTGGTATCAAATCCAGAAATATGCTAGAATTGATTATTAATCAATTTTGAAATGACGAATTCAAAAATACCTTTCCGACAACTGCTAGGTGCGGCAGCTTTTTTTCTGTGTGTAAATTCTTCGCTGGCGCAGGTAGGCGTTGGCGCGAAAGCTCCCAATGGAGCCTTGGTATTGTTCGATGGCACCCCTCAATCCATGAACGCAAATTGGGCATATTGGGAAGGGCCCAGACTGGCGGCACAGATGCCTATAAAATGGACAGTGGAAGACGACCCTGTGGATCAGGGCGGGGTTATGAATAGTAACGATCCAGCGGCTGCCGGGGGAAAATACGGTGCTGCTGACATTGTTACCAAAGAAAAATTTAAGGACTTCAGACTTCATGTGGAGTTTCTTATTGGAGTCCCCGGAGGTAACAGCGGTGTATACCTTCAAAATCGTTATGAGATTCAGATTCTGGACGGAGATTCTACCGAACACGGTTTGGGAGCTATAATAAATGAAACCAAGTCGCCCTATCATTTATATAATGGAGTTGGTAATTGGAATGCTTATGATGTGGTATTCCGGGCCGCCCGTTTCGAAAACGGAAAGCGGTCAGAAAAGGCTTTGGCTACAGTTTATTTCAACGGACAAAAAGCCCATTCCAACCAGTCGATTACCAAGGTCTGGGGCGGACCAAATTCCGGACTAGATGGCGGAAATGACGATGGAATGGGTATCACCGATACTCCTGGCGGAATCAAGTTACAGGCCGAAGGTTATCCAGTGCTCTATAGGAATATCTGGATCCAGGAACTGGACCTGGAAGAACCTGATACGGACTTCTAATACATTCGCGATAATTGAAATTAATCGATGGTCAACAATGGCACTTTGGTGCGTAAAGTCAAAAGCTTCGTCAATCTACCATCACTTGGTTTAGTGGACCGGGCATGATTTCTCGGAAGGATGGCCAGCATATCAATCTGATGCTTCTGAATATATTCTGATATACCAAGTTCAATATCTGAATTTTTAGGAAAGGCATGGAAATAAAGTAAGGATTCCAGGTAATAATCCAGAACTTCCTGGTTCTCCGCTTTTATTACAGGGTCCCCTCCGTTCCGGTTCACTGATAAAACATGAACAGTTGCATCAAAGGTCCTCGCGATGTCATGCAACGCCTCCAGTCCGCCTGAATTATCGATAGTGTTCTCTCCTAAGGCGAGTGCTATGCTCTTTAAAGAAAATTTTTCCAGGGAAATGGGTATAACAAGAACCGGACAATCTGCCTCTAAGACCAATCTGGAAGTGACTGTTTCGGTTTTTTTATCCTGCTCTCCGCCTGTTCCCATTATTATCAGATCCACGTTTGACTCCTGCTGAACCTGTAGGATAGTGTTTATTAAATCGCCGGTTTTTAGTTGAAAAGTGCAGTAAGGAAGTTTGTCAGACCAAATCTTAACCAACGCTGTCAACTGTAATTTTTTTGACTCAATTTCTTGATCAGAAACGGAAGTGGAACATACATATAACAAAATAACCTGCGCATCCGGGCTGTTTTTTACCAATCCCTTGACATAATTAAGAGTTTTCTCAGATGATTCAGATAAATCGACCGGTATCAAAATTTTCTTAATGTTATTCATTTTGCTGTACTCATTCGATTAGATGGCAAGCTAGGGCTAGCTAATTATAATTAAGAAATCATCTGTCATCAACCTGGATGAGCTTAATCATAATAGGCTTAATGTCTAAAAGACGAATATTTTGTCGGCTACTGGTACCCTGGTTACCAAATACTTGTCCAGACCAGTTTGTTAAGTTGACAAACGTTGAAATAAGAAATTCTAATGTGTCTTTGAGCTATCTGAAAACCGGAAAGCAGTTACCGCGGCCAATCCTACCACTGCCAAACCCGCCAGTACCAAAAATACCTGCTGATGCCCAACTGCGCCAGGTGAGCGGTCAATCAGGTATCCCATCAGTGGTCCCATAAAAATATCCGGAGTAAACCCGATCAATGAAACCAGGCCAACCGCACTTCCGGTGATTGCCAGAGGTATCCTTGCCTCCTGATATAGAGCAAAATAGACACCCCTGACAGCATAAATCCCGGCACTGGTAGCGGATATAGCAATCAATAAAAACCAATACGTATTGGGTTTTAGCATACCGGTGCCCAGGCACAGACTACCCAGGAGGACCAACGAAAAACTAATTGTTATCAGCCGAGAGGCTGAAAACCTGTCGGCCAGATAACCAGCGGCTATCGCGGCCAGGGGTCTCATCCAAAAAGAAATAGTCCCGATCTTCGCAGCTTCAACCTCATTATAGCCAAAAGCATCGCGGGCATACAGGGAGAAATCATCGGTGGTTTTATACCCGGCATAAGCACAGACTACAATAATTGCCTGCAACCAAATGGCGGGTTTGGTCATAAGGTATTTAATCCCGGCAAAATTAACTTTCGGTGAAGATTTGACAGTAGTGGCATTGGTTTCAGGAATAAACCACCAAACCAACCCGGATACCACCAGTACCAGAAAAGTATAGATCAGTATTATCTGCTTTAATGCGGCTGTGCGTTGAGCCATAGTTGCTTCCAATACCTGTTCTGGAAGCAAAAGTGAAAATATCCATACTGAAAAGGATGCCACCAGCGCTGCAAATAAACCGCGTCCCCCGTCTAACAAGCCGTAGGCTTTCCCCTGTTGGTCGATACCACCCCATTCTCTGGTAGCACGGATCAATGCCGCCCAGAACAATAAGATGGTTGTCAGTCCCCAGAACGCATATAGCCAGGTAAGAATTTGAAGTGAAGGTACACTGGCAAATAACAAGCCTCCCAGGGAAGTGGCTATCAATGCAGCAGCCATCAACCTTCGCCCGGAGTACCGATCGGCTAATGGTCCTCCTAGAAGGTACGATACCATTGCAACCAGCCCATAAAGCGCAAATGCGGTACCTAATTGTAGATTAGTTAGTTCAAAAACATCAAGAAATGTAGGCCTGAAAATCCTGGCCACCACAAAGGGCAATAAAAAAACAGTTTCACCAGCTATAATCAATACCAGAATCACTATCCCCTTACGACTCCTGGTGTTCATATGTGGCAATATATTGACTATTAGTTAGTTGACCCTATTATCAACCTGCTCACCTCTGTAAAACTGAATGATGTTCGTGGCTGCCAGCCTGGACATCTCATCCCGTGCCTCTACCGTTGCAGATCCAATATGAGGGGTAATCGCCACATTTTCAAGTGAAAGTAACGGATCCTCCGGACTCATAGGTTCCGGATCGGTTACATCGAGACCCGCACCCCAGATGGTCCCGGAAACCAAAGCCTGGTAAAGATCGTGTTGATTATGTACCCCCCCTCTTGAAGTGTTAATAAACAACGCAGACGATTTCATTTTTTCAAATGTATCCCTATTAAATAGACCACGGGTATCATTATTTAATGCACAATGAACGGTAAGTACATCGCTGTTGGTAAGTAATTCGTCAAAACCCACTTTTCGGGCGCCAAGCTGCTGCTCCGCTTCAACCTTGGAGGTCCGGCTGCAGTAAATAATATCCATCAGGTAAGCTCCATGGCACCTTTTGGCCATTTCAAACCCGATTCGTCCCAGGCCAAACACACCAAGCGTTTTCCGTTTAAGTTCAAGTCCAAGATGTGCCCGAGGTCGAAAGTATCCCCAGTTTCCAGAAATTATGGATTTATGCAGATAGCAGATCTTCCTGGAAGCAGTTAGCATTAAGGTAAAAGCAATATCAGCAGTGGCATCGCTCATGGCATCCGGTGCATTACCTACCACAATTCCTAGTTGGCTAGCCGCGGCAACATCGATATTGTCATAACCTGCCCCGAATTGACTGATTACTTTCAGATGACTGCATTTTTGCAGAAAATCTCCGTTGATTTTATTAGATCCCGTGGTGATTAAGGCCTGAACATCTTGGCAAGTTTCAACCAGCTCCTCAGCAGTCATCGGCCGTACTTCTCTCCATACTTCAACCTCCAGGCCTGCCTGTTTTAATAACTCAATTCCTACTTCAGGAATATTTAAGGATACCAGTACTTTCATTTTAATCACAGTGTTTCAGCGCAATATAGCCATGATGAACTAAATTGAAACTGTTTATGGAATGAACTTATCCAACTAGTACTTTCGGAAAGGAAACTTGAAATCTGTTTTAAAATTATCTAAACTTGATTCATGAGAAATCTAATCGCCTTCATTTTAATTTTAGTTGTTTCAGGTTGTTCACAACCTCCGGCGGACCGTTCACTACTTTCCGAAGAAAAGAGAAGAATGCATGAATTCAGCTTATCTTCAATGGAGGTTGCAGAAGGTCTTGAAGCGAAGTTGTTTGCCCATGAACCAATGTTGGTGAATCCCACAAATATCGATATAGATCATCGGGGCAGGGTATGGGTTTGTGAGGGACATAATTACCGACTCAGCTTAAACCCTGATAAAAAAGAAAAACCTGAAGGCGATCGAATCCTGATTTTGGAAGATACCGACCTTGATGGAAAGGCCGATAAGCAAACAGTTTTTTACCAGGGAAACGATGTGAATTCCGCCCTGGGTATTAGTGTATTGGGCAATAAAGTGATCGTCTCCAAAAGTCCCAATATACTGGTGTTCACCGACGTGGATGGGGACGATAAAGCTGACACCAAAGAGCTCCTATTTACCGGAATGGACGGAATTGAACATGACCACGGTATCCATGCAGTAATTTTCGGACCTGACGGCAAGTTTTACTTTAATGCTGGGAACGATTTTCATCAGATGATGAACCCCGATGGTACCCCTGTCATCGACCTGGCTGGAAATGTGATTAATGATTCCGGCAACCCCTACCGCCAGGGCATGGCTTTCAGATGTGATCCGGATGGCAGCAACCTGGAGACGCTGGGTTGGAATTTCAGGAATCCTTATGAGTTAACCATCGACTCCTACGGCAATATCTGGCAATCCGACAATGATGATGATGGAAACAGAGGTACCAGGCTCAATTTTGTAATGGAATTTGGCAACTACGGATTTACCGACGAAATGACCGGAGCTGGTTGGCGTACCGGGAGAACCGGTATGGCAAAAGAAATTCCCTTCAAACATTGGCACCTGAATGATCCGGGAGTGGTTCCTAATTTGCTGCAGCTGTATGCCGGCTCACCCACTGGTATAGTAATTTACGAAGGAGACCTGCTTCCCGCGGTATTTCATCAAACATTAATTCACACTGAAGCAGGTGCTAATGTGGTTCGTTCTTACCCAATTGAAAAACACGGAGCAGGCTATAAATCACAAATTAACCAGGTGATGAAGGCCACTGAAGACCCGTGGTTCCGCCCTTCTGATGTTTGTGTGGCCCCTGATGGCTCCTTGTTTGTTTCTGACTGGTATGATCCGGGTGTAGGTGGGCACCGGGTAGGAGACCAGGAAAAAGGGCGAATATTCAGAATCGCTCCTACCGGTAAGAATTATTCTATACCAGCAATCGATATAGTATCAATTCCTGGATTGATTGAGAGCTTAAAAAGCCCCAATCAGGAGGTAAGATATTTAGCCTGGACAGGCTTGAATAAATTAGGGACAGAGGCACAGCCAGCATTACTACAACTATTTAATGGAGACAATCCCTATTTCAGCGCCCGCGCTTTATGGCTGTTAGCCGAACTTGATGCAGAAGCCGCATTCGCAATGGGGTCAAAAAGTGACAACCCTAACCTTCAGATTACTGCTATTAAAATTGCCCGGCAAAAACTTAATGATGATCTGCTCAACTATCTGCTGGAATTAGGAACTACTACTTCACCACAGGTTAAAAGAGAAATTGCCATAGCGCTAAGATTCCAAAAAAGTAAAAGAGCCTCGGAATTATGGGCTGATCTGGCAACCAGCTACCAGGGTGACCGTTGGTTCCTGGAAGCGCTGGGCATTGGCTCAGATCTGGATGCCGATGCACGGTTCATAGCCTGGCAAAGCAAAGTTGGAAAAGCCTGGAACCAGGGAGTTAACCGGGACATTGTTTGGCGCCTGAGGTCTCCTCATACCTTACCCCTTTTGGCAAGCCTGATACTTGAATCTGACCACATGGAAGCAACCTATCGCTATTTTAGGGCTTTCGATTTTCACCAGTCAAACCAGAAGAACCAGGCGATTGAATCAATATTATCCAAAACCGGTGAAAACAATCGGGAAGAGTTTCTAAGACTGGCATTCCAACATCTGGACAAAGATTACGTAATAAAATCCTCGGCACTCCGAAAGCAATTACTGGCGGCAGTGGAAAGTTACCGGGGAACAGATAACTTCCTGCCTACCATACAGAAATACCAGCTGCAACAATACAATGAAGAACTGCTGGAAATGATCCTGAAAGCTGAGCAAAACAGAACAACGGCTACCCGAATTCTTCTGGAAAATGATCCTAATCTTCTGTCCGATGTACTAAACGGATCAGATCAACAACAGACCAGTGCCCTGCTGGTCGCCCTGGGTGAGGTGGGTAACAATCAATCCCTGGATTTATTGCAAGGTTTTATGCTCAACTCCAATACCCCTACTCCATTAAGACAGCAAGCTGCTCGTCGCTACGCAACCAGTTGGCAGGGCCAATCCCGAATGCTGGACTTACTGGAAAGTGAGGATTTCCCCGAAGAATTAGTACAACCCGCTGCCGGCTCATTGGCCGCATCATGGCGACCGGAAGTTCGTAAAGAAGCAGCTATTTATCTGGGCACTCAGGATACTGCGGAAAATTCTTTGCCAGGCATTAACCAACTGGTAACACTGGAGGGGAACATAGACGCTGGAGCCGTAGTATTTGATGAACTCTGTCAAAGCTGCCACGTAATTAACGGTGTGGGGACTGATTTTGGACCAGGTCTTTCAGAAATAGGATCAAAGTTATCAAAAGAGGCACTCTATGCATCGATTCTCAACCCGGATGCCGGGATAGGTTTCGGGTATGAGGGCTATCTGGTAACGCTTTCCGACGGTTCCAAAGTAACGGGATTAATTCAAAGCCGGACCCCTTCGCAAATTACCATTAAGCAGATAGGAGGGGCAAACAGTGTTTATCAAATGGAACAAGTTCAGTCAATAGAACAACTGGACACTTCTCTGATGACTCCAAATCTTCACCTGCTTATGGATCAGCAGCAGCTTGTAGACCTGGTCACCTTCCTGGATAGTTTAGAAAGTCCGGTGTGATTGGTATTCCAGTTTCCGGTACCCTCTTAAACCCGCTGCGCTCTGAGCCACAACCTCTATCTGATATACACTGATGTCGTCAGACTGTGTAAATGAAAACGCTGCCCGACCCTGTTGATTAGTATTTAAAGAAGGTTCCCAAAGCAGCCGCGGTTGAAACAGAGGTACTTGTGGCGGTCTGTGTGGTTTATCTTCCACCATTTCGGGTTGTAGTCCACCTATGTTAAACTGCTGGGTGAGTAAATCCCGCGGAACTTTCAAGTTTCCGCTTTTGGAAGTGATTACCACCACTCCGCTGAAACCCGCGAACCCGAAGTAATTAGAGAGGTTTTGATTACTGTAATAAAGGCTTATAGAATCAAGCTTCTGAAACTCCAGACTTGATAAATAATCTACGTCCCTGGTTAGCTGTTGATCAACTATAAACAAAGGACTGCCAAAATAAAAATTTCTACTCTCGGGGTTGAACATTTTAAAACTGCTACCGGCACTCTTTTCCGTAACAAACTTAAGCGGGGTGCTGATCTCATTACAGAAATCAATAAGGTTTTCGAATGGGTAATCCGTAGCTTTTATCCTTCGATCTGGTTTGAGTGTTTCAGCTAAATTTGGTATTGAAAACTGCATGGTCATTTCTAACGTATTGTACAGTTGATAAACCAGTTTCCTCTTTGCACTGGTCGATAGGTAGTTTAAAATATCAGTAGTGTAAACCAGATTTTTCTCATCGAAAACCATATCGTTTGGACTTAACTGAATAGTTTTGTGCCCGGTAAAACCACCGATATACTGCATCATTTGGTCCCCATAATATGGCGACATCAGTAATTGGAAACTTCCCCCTGAATCAGACCTGGTATAAAATAACTTGTTTAATGATGGCACATAAAACGTCAGGAGCACACCCTCCTGCTTATTGTCCAATGCCCCGCTAACCGGGATTTGCTGGCTCAGGTAAACATTTTGATGATTTTGAAGTGGATACTCAGACAAGCTGAAGTATGGCATTGTTCCTGACCTGCCTATCAAATCCACATCTGTTATTGAAATGGAAATATCAGCTTCTACCGGGTTCCCCTGCCGATCTTTAATTTCTACCAGTGCAGAAATGGGCTCTCGTGGTTCAACCGGTGCATTTGGCATATGGATGGTTATATCCAAATCCGGAGCTAAATCCGGAGCTACCGGGGCTGACCGGTAGTTAGCGCCGGTGCTATCTGAAATTTGATGGGTTTCCTTACTGGTATCAGAGTATACCGGTAATTCAACTTGCCCTAGAATGATCTTTCGATTGCTGTCAATATCAAAACTTGAAACCGTTAAAGTGTATAGATCCGGGTCAGCTTCGAACGGGATCAGGTAATACCCATATGCATGCTTTTCTCCCTCCTTTTCCAAATAGGAACTATGTACCTGATCACTTTTGCTATTATATATGACAACCTTTAGTAATGCTGCCTTGACGACGAGACTGGATGGCAGGTAAATTTTGTAATGCACAGTTTCACCTGCTACGTAATACGGCTTATCCAGGTGAATCAAAGTGGTCTGTTGTGCCACTGTGACAAACCCGTTCAGCATATAACATATCATTATAGCCACCACAAAATAAAGCTGCCTCAATCTTGTTTTCATCTTTTATTGGCCCCAGTCAGGTGGCTGTTCCTTGGTACTGAATATTATCGACTGGCAATCCAGGCATGGATCACTCCCGTCAAATGCTGGTAATGAACAAAAATGCGCAGGCGAGCCTGCCTCAACCGGGTTTACGAATCTAACCAGGTCCTGCTGTTCGGATGCATAGAAATATCCAAGCACGGATTCTTCCGGTTCATTAACATTGGACATGTTGCCCTCTATTACACCCGGGGAGGCTTCAAACAACCCACCGGATAAAGATATGGCCTGGCTTACCTGATCCCAATACCGATGGGCTTCTCTGGATAGTGAATTTTGCCGGATTCTCAATAAAAACCCAATCCCATATTGGTAATCAATCTCATCTTCTACTATAAAATAACCTTCCAGCCGGTCTGAGCTGGTTTCATTTCCATTAAATAATACCACCTTATCCAGGTTCAATCCTCTGGTAACATAACATGTTTGTGGTCCGGCGCCGGGGCCAGGAACGAAAGTTTCTAGAACCTGGTAAACCGATTCAAAAGTCCAGCGTAATCGAGCCTTTTCTGTAGCACCATCCGCTTTTAAAGGTGAATGAATCAAATATTGTATGTATTGATTAGTGGTCACCTGTCCATTAAAATCAAGCGACTCTCTCGCCACAATATTCAGGGAAACTGAGTCGGCCTGCGGTACCGGATGAATGCGCTCCCAACTCGATTGAAATTGACCATTCTCAGAAATTGTTACAGAGATTCGGTATTCATTACCAGCTACAACGGGCAGCAATTGACTGGTATCCGCTAGCTCCATTTGATATACTCCTGGTTCCTGCTGCGGTATTAATAACTGATTGCCACTACGGTCTTCCAAAAACACTTGTGCCTGAACAACCGGTGTAGGAAGGTCACGTTCTGAAAAACTGGCGGTTCTTGATACTCTTACATTGACCAATGATGGACAACCCTTTACCAGGCTTCCCTGAATTACCAGTTGACCTCCCTTTGCCCCATTGCCCTGCAATTCGATCTCATCAATGCATCCTGTTCCGATCATAATCAGTAACACCAATACCCATTGGTAAATCCGGGGAAATTCAGGCAGGATTGATCTCGATAATGTCATTGGATTTCTATATTAAATGACACTGATGGAAATACACTTCCCAACACCGCAAACCTGTTGGCGGTAGGAAAATTAAATGGTTTTTGCACGAAAAATACTGAATAAGGATTCTTACGGCCATATAAATTATAGATGGAGAAACTCCAGCTGGTACGTACTTTTTTTGATTTGTTATACCCCTGTCCTATGGTGTATGACAGATCAAGCCGGTGAAAATCCGGTGTTCTGAACTCATTTCTCTGAGAATAAACCGGAATGACCAACCCATCCTCGTTCAGGTAACTGCCAATTGGTGCTGTTGTTGGTCTACCGGTAGCATAGTTAAAACTGATACTTATTGAGTGTCTCTGATTAAAGTCGAAAATCCCAACCAAGGATACATCATGCGTTTTATCAAGGTTGCTGGGGTACCATTCACCACTATTAATAGCATCTACCTGCCTTTCAGTTCTAGACAGCGTATAACTTAACCACCCATTAAACAAACCGCGTTTCTTTCTTATGCTTAATTCCAAACCATAGGACCTGCCCTGGCCGGAAGCCAACTCCGTCTCCAGGTGATCGTTTACATTGAGATCTGCAAAATCCTTATAATCGGTGAGTTGATCCATAGTACGGAAATATCCTTCTATTCCTGTTTCCCATAGGTTCTCGGCGTAGTTCTTAAAGAATCCAAGCGAAAAATTATGGGCCCGGGCTGGTTCAATATGGGTATTGCTTAATTGCCATACGCTTGATGGGGTTGGTGCGGTGAAATTGGATATTTGATTGATAAACTGAACGGTACGGCTGTATCCTCCTTTAACGGACTCTGTAGGATTTAACCGGTACCTGAAAGATAGACGCGGCTCAAGACTATAATAAGACTCAATGATTTCACCTTTATCAAAATACAGGGTATCCTCTATGTTCTCAAGCTGAACCGGTAACCCGGCGGTGTACTGATAAACCGACTTAGGGCCGCGGTACTGGTACCAGACCCCTCTGAGTCCTCCGCTGAAGGACAAATTTGCAGAAGCCTCCAATTCGGCCTGAATGAAAATTGCAGACTCAAGCCCCTGCTCATTTTCTAATTGTTTTGATACTACTACCGAGGTTTCTGAAGTTGGCGCTATTGAACCGGGATTTACTTTATACAATATCGCTGAGATACCTCCGTCGATCTTAAATGATTCTGAAACAACATAGGATAGCACTTCCTTCAGCTTTAAATATCGTACGTAATTGTCCAGTTTCGATGCAATGTTATTGTCCAATTCTTGTCTGGAACTCTGATAGTCATTGGCAACCAAAGATAGGTTAGAGAACCAACGAGGATTAATCTGACTTTTAATCGACATTTGAGCCATCAGTGTTTGATAATCAAACCCGAATTCCCTGCTAAATCTGAACTCGTCATTCGACCAGTAAAACGACGCCTCCACATTGGTGTTCTGCGTAATCTTATGTGCATAGCGGATTAGAGCATCATAGAAAAAGGAAGAACTTTGCCGTACATCAGGCGTGTTACCCAGTTTCAATACCAGGTCCGCGTAGTTATATCGCAGCCCGGCACTTATGGAACTTTTATCGCGAATAACCGGAGTTTCGACATTCAATTTACCGGCAATGGGGCTTAGTCCGGCTTTTAACTTAAAATTTTGAAAATCACCATTCCTGGTTTTTACATCAAGAACGGAAGAAAGTCTCCCTCCATAATAAGCCGGCATGGCCCCTTTGTATAGTTCGGCACTTTGTACCATGTCGGGGTTGAAGGTGCTTAAAAAACCCAGCGCATGCGATGAATTAAGCAATAGCCCTTCATCCAGTAAAATCAGGTTTTGATCTACTTCTCCACCCCTAACATTAAATCCGGCGGAACCTTCTGCTACTTTACTAACGCCAGGTTGTAGTAGCAAAACCTTTTCAATATCCACCTCTCCCAGAAATACTGGTATTTTATTAATCCCCTTCATGTCTATTCTCTCCATTCCTACCTGGGTACTTTCAATGTTTGCATCATCCGCTACCGCTTCAATAGTAACTTCATCTAAATTCAGCACATTTTTACTTAGAGCAAGGGAAATGGTATCATTACTATATACCATAATTGGTTTTACCAGTTGGTCGTATCCTATATACTGTACGATCAGATTTCGCTTTCCAGTTGCCACCTTAATATTAAAGTTTCCGGAATCATCAGTCACGGTGATAGCTCCGGAGTCCGACAGCATGACCGTAGCCCCGGCAATTAATCCTCCGGTTAAGTCATCTTTTATTTGACCAGATAGGGTTACCACCTCAAATGGATTAAGCGATTGCCTGTCGCCAATGATCAATTCATCCGGATCAGCCACCTGTGAAATAATCTCCGTTAACCTGGAGTAGTACCTGCCCCCATAATCCTGATTGATCCTGGATTTGGGACCCACTACTAAGGCATAATCCCGATAGTATATATAACCCACAGAGGTATCTTTAAACAGGTCTGCTAATGCCTCTGTTAAAGTAACCCGGCTGAAGGTTATTGTTTTGGGTTGATCCAATAGCCCTTCATCACTTATAAATAAACTGATCGGTTTATTTTGTAAAAGCTGTTTGAGAATAGCGCTAACAGGCTGCTGCTCGAAACGCCCGCTTACGGTAATTTCAGTTGAATCATGGTGAGTTAAAAGCGGATCTGCAGACTGGCTGTCATTAGACTGACTGAATACCGGGAGTGCTGATAATATGAAAATAACGAAATAGTAAAACCTCATACCAAGAGTTACGCCATACTTTCAGCTCCGTTTTCCGTCCTTCGGAATGGTCCAAAGACTAAAGTAGGTAAATTGAAACTGATGTCAAAGAACTGGTTGCGCACTTCTTTTCGGTATGGATCATATCTAATAAATCGCAGGCTGCTGGATTTCGGAAGGTCAAGCCTCGTATCCTGGGAAGGCCGGTGGTAGTAAATCCTTTGGGGTCATTTCCTTCTGGTTATGCTTCACCATCAGCTTTTTTCTGTTTATAAACGATCGTTCTGTAGGGAAATGGAATTTCTATACCTTCTTTATCGAACCTCTCCTTTATACTTTTGAATAAGTCACATTTCATGCTAAAACCGATAATGGGGTCTGCTGCCCAAACTTGGGCCCTGAGGTTAACCGATGAATCGCCGAATCCAAGTACCCTGGTTATTACCGCCGGCTTTCCCTCGGTTTTTTCCTGCTCAGTCCTGTTGTCAATAAAGGCAGGATGTTTGGTCGCTTCATCCACCATTATTTCAAAAGCATGATCTATACTGGAATCGTAACTGATCCCAATTTGCAGAAAGATACAAACCTTATCATCGAATAGACTGGAGTTCAAGATGGTTTCAGTACTTATGGTACTATTTGGGATAACGATTCGTCTGTTCTCCATCCCGTTGATCACCGTATGCCGTAAGGTTATATCCTCAACTACACCAAAATACGTACCGACGTTAATAACATCACCCACCTTAAAAGGTTTAAACAATACCAGAAATATCCCGCCCACGATATTTGAAAAAGCGTGCTGGCTGGCAAATCCGATTACTGCCGCCAGAATGCCCGCCCCGGCAAATAGTGAAATCCCAACATGCTTTAACTCAGGGATAGAGTAAAAAATAATTATCAGGGATGTAATCAAAAGTATGGCATTGATTGCATTGCGAAAAAAATAAAACTTGGTAGGGTCAAGTTTTAGGTCAGTTGAAAATTTTGCAATACTCCTGGTTATTATTGCTTTAAATATTCTGGATATTATCCAAGCTACGAAAAGTACGCCCAGGGAGAATATCAGGTAATCCAGATAAGGATTATCGGTAAATTTCATCTTTCTACGTTTATCCGGTTAATCATGTGATTTCCGGCAAAATTTAATCAAATTCTGTCATTCAATACCGCAGCTGCATTCTAAAAAATTAGGCATAACATATTGCGGATAAATTGGTTCGAATTTATTGACTAGTTTACCATTTAAATGATGTTATCCAATCATTAAGACAAAAAGTTATTCTGATATGAAACCGGTAGTTATTTTATCCCTAATGTTACTGCAAAGTTTATCAAGTCTGGCCCAAAGCATTCCAAACTTACAGAATGTGGTAGTGATCGTGGCCGATGATCACGCTTTAAAAGTAACCGGAGCCTACGGTAATCAACTAATTAACACTCCAAATATAGACAGACTATCAAAGGAGGGGATTACTTTCAATAGTGCATATTGCAACGCACCCATTTGCAGCGCTTCACGTCAATCCCTGCTTACGGGCAAGTACCCGCACGCAACCGGTGTCAACTTGTTATTTACACCATTCCCAGACGAAGGCAATGTCACCATTGCAGAACACCTGAGGGATCATGAGTACCAGACCGCGATTATTGGGAAATCACATTGGAACAATTGGGTATGGGCTCCTATTTACCTCGATGGACAACCGAACCATGGATTCAACCAAATAGTGGACAATAATGATTACCGGGCTTACCTAAAAAATAACCCTCCACCTCCTGTTTCTGAGGATATCGATTATTACTCCAGGGAGCACCTGACCAAAGACAATGTAGCAGCCTGGATGAACTGGCAGGTTCTTCCTCACCCTATAGACGACAAGCATAGTTCAGGGACATTTTACGCCGACCAGGCGGTAGCGTTCATCAAGGAGAATAGTAACAACCCGTTTTTTCTATGGTTAGCCTTCTTTGAGCCACACCAGCCATATTACTTCCCTGTGGAATATACCGGTAAGTATCAACCGGAACACATGAAGCTTCACGCAGGTAG
>BQJT01000087.1 GCA_021604845.1 Cyclobacteriaceae bacterium | reverse complement strand
CTGGAATTCCATATAACAAATGGTTGCGATTTGCGATTCTGCCCACATTAGTGATATTGGGACTGGGTGCACTGGCGCTGCTGGTGGCCATAGGAATAGGATTGTAAAGATATTTTCCTGAATCTACTGGTCAGGGAATGCCTTATTAATACAAATCTGAATTCATTATATTAATGCCTGCTAATAGATTTACCCATGAAAAACGCATTATTGATTTTAGTGATTATGACCATGCATTCAATCATGTCTGCTCAAAATTATGATGAGAGTAAAATCCCTCCATTTACACTTCCCGAGTTGCTGGTTAATAATTCTGGCCACCGGATAACTACCGTTGAGGGCTGGGAAAACCAGCGAAGAGGCGAGATTCTGAAAATTTTTAGTGATCAGATGTACGGTAAGGTACCGGATTTCGAGTATGAGATCACTTATGATTTACGGCCTGTAGAAGCACCGGAATTAGCGGGCAAGGCCACTATGGAAGAAGTAATGATTTCTTTATCTAATGCCAATGGCAAAGTCGATTTGACCATGTTACTTATACTTCCGGCCAACACACAAGGTAACGTACCGGTCTTTTTGGGCTTGAATTTTCGGGGAAATCAGGCTACTAACACCAATCCGAATATAACAATTGCAAAAAATTATATAATCGGTGATGACCGTCCGGGTTACATCGACCACCGGGCAACTGAAGAATCAAGGGGAACTGCTGCTTCCCGATGGCCGCTCGAACTGATTCTTGAAAAGGGTTATGGTCTGGCCACCATTCATTGTGGCGATATTGATCCTGATTTTGACGATGGGTTTGAAAACGGAGTACATGCACTGCTCGACTCGCGGCCAGTTGCTGATGAGTGGGGTACTATTGCAGCCTGGGCGTGGGGTTTGTCAAGAGCAATGGATTATTTCGAGACGGATGATAGAATTGACCCCAATAAGGTAGCGGTTATCGGGCATTCCCGGCTGGGTAAGGCTTCGCTATGGGCTGGGGCCAATGATCAACGGTTTGCATTGGTGATTTCAAACGACTCGGGTTGTGGCGGTGCAGCTCTATCTCGTAGACGAATCGGTGAGACAGTAGAAGCCATCAATACCAGGTTTCCACATTGGTTTTGTAGAAATTTCCACCAATACAATGATCGTGAGGACGAACTTCCAATCGATCAGCATATGCTCATTGCCCTGATGGCTCCCCGGCCTGTTTATGTCGCCAGCGCCCAGGAGGATCAGTGGGCTGACCCCAAAGGAGAGTTCAGGTCGTTGTATCTTGCCAGTCCGGTTTATCAACTGTTTGGACTTCCAGTACTTCAGAATCAACAGCAGCCGGAGGTTGATAAACCTGTCGATTCGGGATTCCAGGGGTATCACGTCAGATCCGGGGGTCATGATATAACCAGGTATGACTGGGATCAGTATATTAAGTTTGCTGACAAGCATTTTCAATAACCCTATATAATACTCCCCGCTGCATAGAGCAAGTATAATTTTCATGTTAAGGAACCTGCCGATTGTTGAAAATTCTTGGTTATATTAAAGTCTAAACTGGTAAAAACATGAAGAGATCAGCGTTTAAGGGTATGTATATTCTCATCTTTACGGTATTGCATATTTCCATTAATGCACAGGGCAGTAAAACCTACCAATCGTTCGATTTCCTGGATTTTAATATAAGGGTTCTTACGGAGCACACGATAAACCAGGAAAATTTGGACCATCTGAAATCGGCTGTTTCCAGGGAACTTCAATCAAAAGGACTTCAACAATCCTCAAATCCTGACCTGCTGGTGAATATCGGGGTAGTGGTAGACGAGCAAGTACAAACAAGAGAAACTGATTACAGGGATATGCGTTACATGGGTCAAAGGAACTACCACTGGGAGGTTACGGAAATGCCGGTAGGAGTTTATAAAATGGGCACTGTTTCTATAGAGTTAGTAGATTCCCAGGAAAACAGGGTGGTTTGGACTGCTTCGGATCGCAACGTTATCAACAAGAATCCGAAAAAAGTCCAGAGAAAAATTGATAAGGGAGTGACCAGAATATTTAGGAAATTTGACCCCGCCAATCTCTAAAAACCTGTAGTTTGACAGTTCAAGTCAAATTCCAACCGGAACTGCTGCTGCCAGGTTCTTTAGACACTTCATAGGATCGAATAAGAAATACTAGCGGTTTTTTTTGTAAATTTTAGGGTAAAAATGAGAGCTATCAGGCATTAGTTCAATGAGGAAGTCAATTAAAGGTATCGTGTACCTAATGATGTTGCTGCTGGCAGTTTCATGCCAGAGGGATACAGATCAGCTCAGCTATAACCAGGATATACGGCCCATTCTAAATGAAAACTGCCTGGCATGTCATGGCGGAATCAAGCAAATGGGAGGTTTCAGCCTGTTATTTGAAGAAGATGTTTATCAACCAACAGAATCTGGTAAACCAGCTATAGTTCCGGGCAGCAAACATAAAAGTGAGCTGTTTAACAGGATTACCCATCATAACCCGGAGTACAGAATGCCCCAGGACGCAGGCCCGCTTACCTCAGAGCAGATAGAAAATATCGGTATATGGATTGACCAGGGAGCTAAATGGGAAACCCATTGGGCTTTCATTGCACCACAGATGCCTGAAATACCTCAGTCTTCGGCGAATTGGGGAGAGAACAATATTGATGCATTTATCCTGAAGAGACTGGAACAAGAGGCGTTGGAACCTCAGGTAACAGCCGATCGTGAAATATTAATCCGTCGCCTTAGCCTGGACCTGATCGGATTACCTCCAACCCCTGAAGAAGTAGATCTATTCCTTAATGATCGGTCTCCGAATGCTTACCAAAACCTGGTAGACCGTTTACTTGCCTCGCCACATTATGGCGAGCGATGGGCCGCTTTATGGCTGGATTTGGCGAGATATGCCGATTCCAAAGGTTATGAAAAGGATTCTCCCAGGACCATCTGGAGATTTAGAGATTGGGTAATAAATGCATTTAACCAGGATATGCCTTTTGATCAGTTCACCGTTGAACAGCTTGCAGGGGATTTGTTGGAGCACCCGGACCGGCAGCAGTTAATAGCCACTGCTTTCAACCGGAATACTATGACCAATACGGAAGGGGGCACAGAAGACGAAGAATTCAGGACCGCTGCGATAGTTGACCGGGTAAATACCACTTTTGAAGTATGGCAATCCCTGACCATGGCCTGCGTTCAGTGTCATGACCATCCCTATGACCCCATCAGACAAAAGGAGTACTATCAGGCATTTGCTTTCTTTAATCAAAGCCAGGATAGCGACCTTGATCTGGACTATCCAATGTTGGAAATGTATTCGGAGGAAGAAGAAAAAGAAATACTAAACCTGGTTCAGGAAATTTCTGAGATTAAATCAGAAGCTCGAAACCCTAAATCAGTATTGGTACAGGATAAAATAAAACAGGCAATTTTCCCTACACTTTTACCAACGCAGGTAGATGATTTTCACAATGTGATCCTTTACGATAATGATGAACTGTCAAACTGGAGTAAAAATGTAAACACTCAAAAAGACAAGGATTATTATTTTCAGTATTCCGATATCGAATTTACCGGGTTATCGGGGCTAACCCTGAAATATTCAACAGGCGGAGATGCTGCGGAGCTTCAGGTATATGCAGACTCTTTGGAAGGAACTGACCTGCTAACTGCTGCATTGCCGTATACCGGCGCTGTCCGAGGAGCGGAAGGAGAAGGTAATTCATCCTTGAAAACGGAACACTGGGATTTCAACCAACAATTGTCCGGTGCCCACCACCTCATTTTTAAAATAGTAAATACCACCGGGGAGGCTCCAGACGGAATAGCGACAATCAAACACATCAGGTTGGACTACGACAACCGGGTGATGCAGGATCCCAGGCTGCTAAGCCTCCAGAATCAGCTAATCGAATTAAGAAAAAAAGCAGACCACACACCTATTATGAGTGATCGACCGGCCTTTCATCGAGCAACTCATATCCTGGAGCGAGGCAATTACCTGGTACCCGGCGAAGTAGTATCTGTTGGGCTACCTTCCTCACTCCCTGATTTTTCCGAAGATTATTCTCGAGACCGACTGGGTTTGGCGACCTGGATGGTTAGTAATGAAAACCCGTTGACTGCCAGGGTTCTGATCAACCGGTTATGGGAACAGTTGTTCGGTATTGGACTGGTAGAAACCACCGAAGATTTTGGCACGCAGGGAGCTTCACCCTCTCATCCCGAACTTCTGGACTACCTGGCAGTCCGGGCGTCAAATACTCATTCCTGGAGCATTAAAAGTATTCTGAAGGAGATAGTCATGTCAGCTACTTACCGACAATCTTCAAAATTTACTCCGGACAGATTGGAAAAAGACCCTTACAACAGGCTTCTATCAAGGGGGCCAAGGTTCAGATTGTCAGCGGAACAAATTAGAGATCAGATGCTGGCGGTAAGCGGTCTATTAAATCCGAAGATCGGCGGTGAAAGTGTAATGCCACCCCAGCCGGATGGCATATGGAATGTGGTTTACAGCAACCATAAATGGGAAACTAATCCTGAGGATAAACATCGCAGAGGCTTGTATACCTTCTGGCGAAGGACCACTCCCTATCCCTCAATGATCAGTTTCGACAGCCCAAGCAGAGAATTTTGTGTATCAAGGAGGATTAGGACCAATACACCACTTCAAGCGCTGGTTACTTTGAATGATCCGGTTTATCTGGAAGCTTCAAGTTCCTTAGCCAGTCGCATGGTTAAATCAAATGTCGATAATCTGGACCTGGCTATTCAAACTGGTTACAAAATTGCTCTAGGCAAAAAACCGGATGAAGAAACCACCAGAATACTGCGTGATTTGTACTATAATGCAAATACAGAACTGAAAGGCGAACTGGTATCTAGTGGAGTAAATCAGGAATACCGGCTGGATGCGATGACCGTGGTGGCCAATGCCATAATGAATTTGGACGAGTTCGTTACCAAAGAGTAGGAATGAATTATGAAACTATTTGATGAACTTAAACTTGCTCAGGGAGAATATGCAACCAGGCGCCACTTCCTGAAAGCCTGTTCAATGGGGCTGGGAGCGGCAGCTCTGAATTCATTAACCGGATTCAAAGCCCTGGGTAACATTTCTCCATCATCAGACACCGGCAACCTGACGGTACCCCATTTTGCACCCCGGGCCAAACGGGTAATTTACCTTCATATGGCGGGTTCCCCTTCTCAACTGGAACTTTTCGATTACAAGCCGGAATTGGAACGCCTGCATATGGAACAGTGTCCACCCTCGCTGATGGAAGGAAAACGATTTGCATTTATTAACGGAACGCCAAAAATGCTGGGGCCTCAGGCCAAATTCTCTCAACATGGCCAGTCAGGCGCCTGGATATCAGAGAACCTTCCCAAATTGTCGACCATGGCGGATGAAATCTGTTTCCTGAAAGCCATGCATACTGATGAATTTAACCATGCTCCCGCCCAACTTATGTTATACACAGGAAGTCCAAGGTTGGGCAGACCCAGCATGGGATCCTGGGTGACCTGGGGTTTGGGGTCAGAAAATCAGGACCTTCCGGGATTTGTGGTTTTTGTATCCGGAGGAGGCACACCCAGTGCCGGTAAAAGTGTATGGGGCAGCGGATTTTTACCTACGGTTTACCAGGGTGTACAGTGCCGATCTCATGGAGATCCTGTACTGTATGTAAATAACCCGGAGGGCATGAGCCGTAACTTGCGCAGACAATCAATTGAAGCCATCAATAAAATCAACCAAAAGCAATTCAATGAATTTCAGGATCCGGAAATCCTAACCCGCATATCACAATATGAGATGGCTTTTAAAATGCAAATGTCCGTACCTGAAGCCATGGATATTAGTGATGAGCCGGCATATATTCATGAAATGTACCAAACCCAACCAGGAGAGACTTCATTTGCTAACAACTGCCTACTGGCCAGACGATTGGCAGAAAGGGGCGTCCGCTTCATTCAGTTATTCCACTGGGGTTGGGATTCACACGGTGCAGGGGCTTCAGGGGCTTTGAATATTGGTTTTAAGGAACGGTGTAAGGAAGTGGATGGTCCGGTAACAGCGTTATTGACCGATCTGAAACAACGCGGCTTATTGGAAGACACCCTGGTGGTTTGGGGAGGGGAGTTCGGCAGGACCCCGATGATGGAAAACCGCAGTGGGGTTGATAATCCCTATCTGGGTCGTGATCACCATACCGATGCATTTACCATATGGATGGCAGGCGGAGGCATTAAGCCTGGAGTCACCTATGGAGAAACTGATGAGATCGGATATTATGGGATTAAAGATCGGGTGCACGTGCACGATTTACAGGCAACAATACTACATACCCTTGGTATGGACCATGAACAATTCACCTATCGGTTTCAAGGGAGAGATTTCAGATTGACCGACGTACACGGAAAGCTGATAAAAGAGATCCTTGCCTGAAAGATTGGTTTAGGCTAACGATCAAAATTCTTTTCAAGTTTTCCCCTGTCCCAATTCCCGGTAGTTGCAGCAATGTTATAAGTTTCCTGAAGAAAACTAAACAGCGTTTGATACGGGCTGTCGGAGTCCAACACTTTTTCATAGGGTAGCACAAATTCACCCAACTGGTCGGAATAATAGGCGCCGGGAGTAAGTACTTGTGCATCTTTAAAACCATTGGGAGCAGGATAAGCATAAGAATAGAACAAAGGGTATTCAACCCCACTTCCACCCGGCCAAAATCCTCCACTGGAAACCTCATGCGAGTATGCCTCTCTGGCTACCCAGTCCGGGAAATTCGGAATTCCACCGGGATGAGCAGGTGCTTCTCTTCCGGAAAATCGGGTAACCGCCAAATCAAAACTGCCCCAAAAGAAATGTACAGGGCTGCACTTTCCAATAAATCCGCTGCGAAAATCTTTAAATACACTATCGATTTGAATCAATGCTGACCAAAACTTATTGGCCCAAACAGCCTGGTATTCTCTGGATTGCTGATCTTTTTCAAAAGGAATTGTATCAGGGATCTCGCTTGGTGTGGTGTATATACTGACCGGGATTTCCAAATCATCCAGCCCCTGCATTATTTGTTGATAGTATTCACTGATTGATTGGGACTTAAGTGGTATAATCCTGGATTCACCGGTGATTTTCTCAATCGAAATATGGTGATTAATGAAATTTAGATTGATCTCAAATATTGCCTGACTGTGTGGTATCGGCGAGGTTGTCAGACCATTGGAAGTTAAGTACAAAGGCACATGCCAGGAGTGATTAGTCCAGGGAGTTTGTACCAGGCGGATTTTTCCGATGATTTGACTAACCAGGTGCAGGGTACTGCAAGTAGCGCTGATTTCGTGGTAAGGAATTTCAGGCCAATGATGAGAGTAGTTGTTGTGCATAATGTTAGAAGTGGTGCTATTTCAATGACAACCATAATCTATCGACAATTTTTGTCTATTCCCAGTCAAAAGGGAGTTAAGCGCCACTCAGGAGAGCGCGGGTTAACCTACTCTTCCTATTATCATCGCTGAAAACCGGTCTATTGAAAATTTGCCTCCACCGGCAATACTAAGACCAATGGCCATTCCAATCCAAAGCAAAAAATACTCTACGCCTTCTCCCGGTTGGTTTCCATACCAGTTCATAAAGAATCCGTTTTGAATGTGTGAAGAAAATATAATTCCAAGGGCAAGCATTACCAGGCTGGCTGCGATAACACGAGTTCCGATTCCAAGAATCAAGCACAAAGCGCCAAAGGATTCCAGAAGAATAATAAAGAAACCCAGGATCCAGGGTAGACCGACAGCGGTGGTGAAATAGTTCATGGTTCCCGAAATCCCATAACCCCCGAACCATCCCAGAAGTTTTTGCAGCCCATGGGCTAGAATTACCAGACCCAGAGATACTCTGAGTATAAAAGGCTCCCAGGAATTATTTGTTTGGAAAACTATTAAACTTATTCTTTTCAGCTTATCCATGATAGTAGAATTTTTCATTGATGATCTTTCCATCTTGCCATTGCTGTACTGAAACTTGTTGATAATTGCGTTCACCCCAGTCCTTGTGAGTGAAATCATAGTGCCATTCCACCATACTGGTACCCTCACCAACAGTGATCCTGAGTGGTATTGAACTCCTGAACTCGGTAATGGAGTCAAAAAATTCTTGCTCTCGTTGGCGATTTGCAGACTTTCCTTTGGTTGGCTGGTCTTCGTTTTCCTGCATTACTACATCATCATGATAGTATTTTTCAAAAGCTTCCATTGCTTTTCCTTCCACTACCAGTTTGTTTAGATCTTTGATTTTCTCAAGTATTGTTTCCATGATATTGTCTAATAAATTTTCTTAGACAAAGTTCACACTGGTGCTTCCGTCAATCGACAAACCAGGTTAATAAAATAGGTTGAATTAGATTAATATCTGGAGTGCTTTCCAGCTGATATTAGAAGTTTGCAGGCTTAGTATACGGTCGAATCCAGGTTAGGAGTGCAGATCCCTGGTAATTGTGTGTTATTGACCCAGGCGTTTTAAACTTACTCTGAAATCAACTGCGCCCGGATCTTACTCAGGAACTCTTTAGTAATACCGAGGTATGACGCCACCATATACTGTGGCACTCTTTGTTCAATTTTGGGATATTGCTCGCGGAATGCCAGATAACGTTCCTTGGCGGTCAAACTAAAATTACGAATTACCCGCTTTTCGGAGGCGACATAAGCTTTTTGGATAATTATTCTGAAAAATCGTTCCAGTTTCGGAACGTGCCGGTAGAGTTGCTCCAGGTTCCGATGTGAGAACTGAATAAGTTCAGTAGGCTCCAGGCATTGTACATTGTAATCTGCCGGACTTTGGGTTATGAAGCTTCCTAAATCCGCTGCCCACCAGTTTTCGATGGCAAACATAACAATATGCTGCTGCCCTTCCTGATCCACATGAAAGGTTTTCAGGCAGCCTTTTACTACGAAATTTTCATACCTGCAAATGTCTCCCTGTTGTACCACGAACTGGCCTTTTAGGTATTTTCGATATTTTACCAGGCCCGAAAGAATATTGATTTCATCAGGGGTTAAATCAATATACTGTTTTATATAATTTACCAGCGGCTCAATATTCATGATAACACAGCAAAATGATCCCCAGACGTACAAAGCTTACTTCCATCGAATTAGCAGGTAACGATGGAATAAACTAAACGATGAAACAAAAGTCAAAGTTTAATCCTCATATTGTAGGCTAAACGGTGATATCGTATTTTTGTGATAAAACTCTCAAGCTAATGCCATACTTTATGGACATACATATGGGCTCCAATGCACTAGACCCTGATGTTGTGCGGCAGTTGCATTTAATGGATAAAGCCATTGAACATCAATACGGAGTGAAGCACCTGCACTACTATGTAAATCCGGAAGAAGGTATGGGGTTTTGCCTGCTCTCAGGTCCTGACAAGGAAACCTGCGCGAAAGTACATGAAGCTTCACACGGAAATGTGGCTAGCAACATTATTGAAGTAGAGGATACTGTTTACAAAAGCTTTATGGGTAAAGTCGAAGCGGATGCTGCGGATATGATTCAGTCTATAAACGGGCAACCTGATCCAGGGTATCGGGTAGTTCTCTATGCTGAATTGGTAGGGATAAGCGATTCAATACCCAGACTCACTGACCTCTTAGTAGCTACTGTGGTCAAAAACGGAGGAAGATTAGTGGAGTTAACCAGGAACAGTATTGTATGTTCATTTACAGATGGCAATAGTGCCTGTTATGCTGCTGGCACGTTGACAGGTTTTGCCAAAGAATATAAACGTGAGGGGTTGGATTTGAAGATCGGTTTGGCAACCGGCAATCCTGTTACACAACACGGGGCTACCTTATTTGAAGAAACGGTGGCCCTGGCAACCAAACTAGCATACTCAGCCCCATTAGGCGGGGTTTTAGCCTCCAGTAAGACATCAGCAATTTGTCAGGGGAACCGTCAAAAATTATCCGAGAAATTCAGACTGAGTTTTTTGCGTAAGAGTCAGGAGGAGTTTATTAACAAATTGTTTTACGTTTTGGATCAACAAATTAACTCAGGCCTCATGTCCGTAGAAAATTTGTGCTTGCAACTGGGCGTCAGTCGTTCGCAACTTTATCGTAAAATAGGTTTCTTTAGCGGCGCCAGTCCCAAGGAATTCATTAGGGAATTCCGACTTACCAAAGGTTTAAATCTTATCGAAACCACGGAGCAAACGGTATCAGAAACAGCTTATCAATTAGGTTTTAACAAGCCTGCGATTTTTTCAAAACAGTTCAAAGATCGGTTTGGAGTTACTCCATCCAGCGCTAAAAAACTTCTGACCTCCTGAATGAGGCAGGCAGCACGCTGAATGAACCAAATGATCTATAAGTTTGAACCAAATAAGGCATGCTTACGAAATTTAATCTGGCTAACTTCCATGGATTCGGTAACACTATGGTTTCCCGAATTTCTAACTTAAAATTTTCCAAAATGGAAACTGCTGCAACTCACACCAATAACCAATTACTAGGTTCGGAAATATTCGAAAATTTTAAGCAAGCATTTATCGGTGATTTAATAACCAGTGATCATTCGGATTATGATCAACAGCGACAACTTTGGAATGGAATGATTGATAAGAAACCGCAGTTGATAGCACAATGTTACGGAGTTTCGGATGTAATTCGGACGGTTAACTTTGCACGTGATAATAATCTTCTGGTAGCTGTCAGAGGGGGCGGACATAATGTAGCCGGAAACGCAATGAATGATGATGGAATAGTAATAGATCTGTCTCAAATGCGGGCGGTACTGGTCAATCCAAATCAGAAAACAGCGATTGTTCAGGGAGGCGCTATATGGAGGGACGTGGATCGCGAGACCCAGGTGTTTAGCCTGGCCTGTGCTGGAGGTGTAGTATCGGATACTGGGGTTGGGGGACTTACCCTTGGTGGAGGATTAAGCTGGTTCAGAAGAAAAGCGGGAATGAGTATTGATAACCTGGTACGGGCGCAGGTAGTATTGGCGGACGGTAGTTGTGTGTCTGCTTCTGCAGAGGAAAACCAGGATCTGTTCTGGGCCATTCGTGGAGGAGGAGGAAATTTCGGAATTGTTACTTCCTTTGAGTTTAACCTATATGATCTGGGCCCAGAGGTAATGTTTGCTGCCTGCATGTATCCCAGATCAGCAGCACAAAAAGTGATGGACTTCTGGGTAGAGTTCACCAGGGATCTGCCTGATGAGATGACCACCGATTGTTTACATTGGAGCATCCCTGAACATGAGGCATTTCCAAAAGAACTTCATGGAAAGCCCGTCACGGCCTTGGCTGGAATGTATTTTGGCTCACCTGAGGAAGGTAGGAAAGCACTGCAGCCACTACGCGAGGTGGCAGAACCCTTACTGGACCTCAGTAATGTGTACCCCTATGCTGCCGTGAATCAAATGTTTGATGCATTTCTGGTGAAAGGCACGCTGAATAGCTATTGGAAGTCACTTTACGTGGACGATCTATCTGATGACCTGATCAAACTAATATTGGACAAGGTAAATAATTCTCCTTCACCGCAGAGCCTCTTATCTATCAGAAACCTGCAAGGCGCCCTTTCCAGAGTAGGAGCATCTGAAACTGCTTTTGGAGACCGTAGTGGACGGTTTCTGGTAAGTATTGATACCATGTGGACCGACCAGGATGATGATGCAAACAATATTCAATGGACACGAGAATTTTTCAGTGAATTGCATAAACATTCAGGTGGACAAGTATACTTTAATTTCAATAGTGATATGTCAGGATCAGATAACCTGGCTGAGGATTCTTACGGATCGAATTACCAAAAACTGGTAGAGATAAAGACAAAATATGATCCTGAGAATTTCTTTAGGTTGAACGCGAATATTAAACCGAGATCTTGAATTATTTCTGATAACAGTCGGATTCAGGGAATGGAAATGTCCCTATTCCATTTCGGGTAGTTAAGCTGCATTATCAATTGCTATGGAGGTACCGTGCTCAATCGCAGCTTAATTACCTCAATCCTTCAGTCCTTCAGTCCTTCAATCCTTCAGTCATTTAGTAGTTTCACCACCCATCTCGGTAAACACATGGTCGATCGGTTCCCATAGTTCGAGTTTGTTGCCCTCAGGGTCTAGAATATGAACGAATTTTCAGTACTCGAAAGTCTCGATCTCATCCACCACAGTAATCCCGGAGTCTTTTAGTTTTTCCACCAGCGCTTCCAGGTGCTGGACCCTATAATTAATCATAAATTGTTTCTTTGAAGGATCGAAATAGTCGGTTCCCTCACTCATTGGACTCCATTGTAAATAGTTGATTTCATCAGGTTGGTGAGCATTTCTAAACTCAAAAGAAGAACCGTATTCATTTACAGCCAATCCTAAGTGCTTACCATACCATTCTTTGATCTTCTCAGGGTCCTTTGAATGGAAGAATATACCGCCTATTCCGGTTACTTTTGGGGTTGCATTTTTCATAGTTGTAAATTAGTCTTGATGGTTATGTTTTTCGTTTTAATATTAATGCTGAAACTAAGGATACAATAAAGCCAACAGGAAATATTTCCAGAAATGTGATGCTGATTTTGACAATCGGGTTTTTATATAGTTCCGTGAATCGTTCTATCTCTTCGATTTTTTCAGTTAACTCAGCTTCTGACAAGCCGCTTGTTTTAAGCTGTTCAACTGATTGTTGATAGTATTCGGTCATATAATCTTTTGCAATAGTATTGGAAATA
The DNA here is from genome assembly GCA_021604845.1 of Cyclobacteriaceae bacterium. Lineage (GTDB taxonomy): Bacteria > Bacteroidota > Bacteroidia > Cytophagales > Cyclobacteriaceae > SZUA-3. The sequence continues at coordinate 6,407 of BQJT01000087.1, read as the reverse complement.
ACCATCCAGGCGATCACATAAATAATAGAGGCCACCAAAGTTATTCCCAACCCGACCCTAAATGCTTGTCCAAATGACATGTTGCCTCCGGGTTGTTTATCGCGATAACTTCGGGTGGCAAAAAAAATCGTAGAAAATGCGATGATCATAATAGTGTACCCAATCAATTCACTATTGGCATATTCTTTGGGCGACCCACTAAAAGTGAACACCAGCATCGCGGCTACCACCCCACCGGTAATTAATCCGTGGCTAACTATCAATTTTTTCATGTTCTTAAAATTAGATATAGGCTAAGATGAAACATTCAAGGAAAAATTGCTTCATACTTAAGTATGAAATCGCAGATTAATCTGTACTCTTATCTTGGATGTTCCTGGTTAATTATTTCAGGTTTGGGATTTATAGCTAAATCAACCGCATCGACCTCGCTTTATGGATGGCCTGAGTACGGCTTTGAACACCCATTTTAGAATACAAATTAGAAACGTGCGTTTTGATGGTGGGCAATGCCAGGAAGAGCTGATCGGCAATTTCCTGATTGGAGAACCCCTTGGCAATCAGTCCAAGGATCTCATATTCGCGTTGATTCAGTTTTAGCTTCCTGAGAATGGTTAAGTCAACCTGTTCCTGCTTGTCTTGTTTCTTTTTCCGGAAAAGACTAACTCCCAGCCATATCCCTACACCGGTGAAAATAGTGGCCACCACAGAAGTGTAAACCGACGTATTCAAACTACCCACCAGATATCGATATTCAAAAAATTGCAGCAGGATTGCCAATACTGCCAATAGCAGTCCAAATAAAATGGTAGTTAAAAGTGGCCGGGTCATAGATCCATTATTGTGCCATTAAGCCTGAAGATCCTGATCAAATTAACTCTAACGGTCATTGGCCCAAAGCCAGCGTAATCCTTCCGGGAGCAGTGCACCGGGATGTTTATCACTGTGGACGCCATCGGTCCAAACGGTATTCATCTGGTAGCGCGGCCCCTGATCCTGATTTTCATCTGCTGTTGTATTCGCGTACTTCATAGCCGATACCATCTGCTGGTTAGCCAGGAACCAGTCACCCCATTTGTTACTGAGGTCATTAATGCCATCCTGAAGGTAAATTCTAATTGGTCGAATTGGTTCACGGCGAATCAGTGCCGGATAATCCTGGCCGCCCAATTTGACAGGTGATTCATCTGGCCTGAATCCAATAGATACATAACTGCCAATGGCACTGTAAACTTTTCGAAAGTACTCCGGAAAGTGCCAGGCTACGGTAAATGATGCTATTGCACCGCTGCTGGTACCTCCGATTGCCCTTTGTTCCGGATCATCAGTTAGGTTATAACTTTTTGCTACTTCGGGAAGCATCTCTTCAATAATAAATCGCCCATAGCGATTACTCATGGCGTCGTATTCATTTGCCCGATTGTTTGGGTTTTTCATACCCAACTCGGTTGGATACTGTTCGGATCTGTTTCCAGGAGTGATAAAAATTCCAATAGTTACCGGTAGGTCACCCCTGGCTATCAGATTTTCAAGCACCTGAGGAGCACGGATCGACCCTTCGGGATGAGCGGACCGATTACCATCCTGGAATATCAGTACACTGGCAGGTTTAGAAGCGTCATATTGCGCAGGAACAAAAATCCAATACTGGCGTACAGTGCCTTCGATGATCTTACTATGAAAGTCAAATGGGCCTTTCAGTTCCCCCCGGGGGACCCCTTCCTGCGGAAAATGGTCGGGGGTCAATTCAAGGTCTGTCCGTAGTTGTATTTGGGCGGACAGGGAAATGAAGGCAATTGAAAAAATTAATAAGAATGCAATTTTCATAATCTCTATTGAGTGTTTGGTAATTAATTTCGAGTTTCACTGATGGTCCAACTTGTTCGTTCTTCATCGTTTATAGTCAAGCCATCAGGAGATTCAGCGATCAAATACGGTTTAGAAGTACAGAGAATATACAATCAGGATAAATAGACCCTGGCCAAAAGTGTTGACTTTGAATCTCTAATATTATTATTTCTATCTTTATTTAAAAGTCTCAACATATGGAAAGACGATCATTTCTAAGCAAAGGCCTGGCATTGACCATGGTACCTTCCACCTTCGAAACAAGTCAGCAAATTAACAATTCCGATAACATAGTAGTGGAACGATACCAACCGGGTCAACCGCACAAAGGTAAAGTACTGGCGGCGATCCAGCCTCACTCGGATGACATCCCTCTTTTTGCGGGAGGTACGGTAGCCAAGTTAATAGAAGAGGGCTATAAGGGATATTTAATTCGCACCAGCAACGACGACCATGCCGGCACGGGAAATACTCCCGGAGAGGTTATCCACAACAATGAGAAAGACAATTTTAAGGTAGCCAAAGCCTTAGGCTTAAGCAAGGTTTATGATCTTGGTTATCGCAATCATAGGATGGACAATATCAGCATCCAGGAGTTACGCGGAAGGTTGATTTTTCTATTTAGAATGTTAAAAGTTGACACGATTGTTTGCTATGATCCCTGGGGTCATTATGAAGAAAACCCCGATCACTATGTTACCGCGAAGGCTGTAGAATCGGCACGATGGATGGCGGGCAGTCATCATGACTATCCGGAGCATTTGGATGCATCAGTGTTACCGCACGCGGTTAAAGAACGGTACTATTTTGCCAGAGGCCCGCAATTGGTCAACAGAGTAGTTGATATTTCTGAGACCATCGAACAAAAGATTGTTTCGAACCAGGTAATTGTAACACAGGGGCCAGGGGGGAACAGCGGGGTTGCATTAAAGCGGCGCCTGAAAGAAGAAGGTAAATCCCTTCCAATTTTGGGAGATACCGATGAAAGCGCAAATAGAAACTACATTAAACACTTCGTCCTGGACATAGATTCGCAGCGTTTGCGAGGAGTTCCATCTGACCGGGAAATTGGCCGCCCCTTTGGTCTTGAATGGGCGGAAAGATTCCACTATATCGGACCCCAGGAGTCAAAACTTGAAGCGTACATTAGTGAAAACGCAGTGAAGAATTGATACTCCTGGCATACGGAATTCACGTTGTTTAATTTTTTCGCCAGGGAATATTAAATTATTCTCCAATCACAGGGTGCCATGGAAGATTTATGGGGTGCGTGTATTTTAATAATTCTATTGTTTGTTGGAAAAACTACATTACCTTCAGCGAAAGATAAAAAACCCGTACACTATGACTTTAAGACATACAATGTTCCACTGGCTGGTAGGCATAATTCTATTATCCTGTAGTTCCAATTCTGAAGACCAACAAGCTGCCGAGGCATCTACACCCGAGCCAGCTCCGAAAGAGAGTACCTCTGTCCGTCCTGTTCATTGGAGTTATGAAGCATCTGAAGGCCCGGCTGTATGGGGTGAACTTAGCCCCGTATATGCATTATGCGGATCTGGTAAGTCCCAGTCACCTATTAATATTGAGCACTCCGAAGTAGAGGGTGAAGCGCCGTTTAAAATTGACTATGGCACCTCATCTCTTAAAATTGCTTTTAATCAACATGTTGAAAATATCGTAGATAATGGCCATACCATCCAGATCAATGTGGATCCAGGCAGCACATTTACCGTAGGTGATAAGGATTACGAACTAAAACAATTCCATTTTCATACTCCTAGTGAACACACTGTCGATGGCCAGCATTTTCCGCTTGAAGTCCATTTTGTTCATCAAAGTGATGATAAAAGTTTGGCTGTTCTAGGCGTTTTGGTCCAGGAAGGGGATGAAGATCCAAATTTTACTGGCATCATTAATAACTTACCTCAGACCAAAGGTGAAAGCAAGCACCTGGAGAATGAAACTTTGCAACTTCACTTACACGTACCGCAGGATCATGGAGCTTATTATTATTCGGGGTCACTTACTACGCCTCCCTGTAGCGAGGATGTTGCCTGGTTAGTGATGCGTGCCCATCCTACTATGTCGGCAGAACAAGTTGAGGCAGTAGCTTCCGTTATCAGCCCAAATAACAGACCGGTACAACAGTTGAATAGCCGTGAAATTCAAGCCAAGTCGCTATCTGACGGCTCGGCAAACTAAGATCGGTCCTTATACCTAACCTAATATGCATTTTCTGATCAACGGGAATATGAGAAAAATACTGTTTGCATTTTTAGCACTTGTAGTAGTTATCGAAAGTTATGGCCAGGGCGCGGATGAATCAGATACAGAGCTGCCCCCAGGTTGGTGGATGTTACCTAAAACATCCACTCAGTTAAAAATCGGTGGTTATGTAAAAGTGGACATGATCCATGATTTTAACCCGATTGGCTCACCTGATTTTTTCGATGTCAGTAAGATTCCAACCGATGGATCCAAAGGTGAAAGTACGCACCTTCATGCTAAGGAGACGCGTCTTTATATTGATACGAAAACGCCTACGAAGATTGGTGATATACGGACTTACGTTGAAGGAGATTTTTACGGATCGGGCGGTGCATTTCGTCTAAGACACGCTTTTATAGAAATTGATGATCGATGGTTAGTAGGCCAATGGTGGTCGAATTTTATGGATGAGAATATCATTCCACCCACCTTGGATTTTGAAAAGCCGGCGGCCTATGCTTTTGCCCGTCATGCCATGGTAAGATGGAAACATCCCGTTACCAAGGATTCCTACCTGTCGATTGCATTGGAAGATCCGAATGCTAAGGGACAGAATCCAAGTCAGCCGGGTGAATTTGAAAGCCCATTGCCTGATCTAACCGTTAGATATCGCGTTACCAAAGATTGGGGCCATGTTCAGCTTTCGGGATTTGCCGCACAAATTCGTTACAGGTTTGCAGCTGGAGGTAAACAAGACGTATCTTTATTCGGGCTAAACTTCTCCGGTCAATATAATTTGCTTGACCAGGATAAGATTATTTATCAAGTGCTTTATGGTCCTGGTGTAGGACGGTTTAGAGGTGGACTTTCTGCGGCTCTGGATTCGAATGGAGAGTTGGAAGCACTAACAGATGTAGGTATTACTGCAGGCTACCTCCATTATTGGTCAAAAGCTTTTTCTTCTTTAGTGGTATATAACTGGGGGTCTAACGATAATACGGATGGTCAATTGAGTAGCGATTTAAACAAAACAAATTACTTTGCGGCTAACCTTTTGTGGCATTTTGTTGACAATGCGTTTGTAGGTATGGAATATTTACACGGCAGGAGAGAAGATAAAAGCGAACTTGAAGGGACTGCTAATCGACTGCAATTTAGTGTGAAGTATAAGTTCAATTAGACTATAAAACTAATTAACATTTCAACACTTGAAAACCCCCAGGCCCGGTTGACTGAAAACCGAAAACCACACTTCACCGACTGTAACTTACGAATGCAATCTGTTTACTATCAGGCGACCAACTGGGGACATTGATGGTTCCCTGTCCGCCAAACAAATAGGCTATGGTTCGGGGTGCACCTCCCGCTGCAGGCATCAATCTCAGCGTTACCCGCTTATAAGTTGGATGAGAGGCTGGATCTATATGTACCGGAAAGGAAATAAAGGCGATCCATTTGCCGTCAGGAGAAATATGCGGAAACCAGTCGTTATACTGGTCGAAGGTTATCTGTTCTTTCTGACTGCCATCGGGCTTCATTCTCCATATCTGCATGGTTCCACTAGAACTTGCATTATAGTAGATGTATTTACCATCCGGGCTATATTCCGGACCATCTGCATGCGAATTTGTATTATCAGTTAGTTTTATTTCCTCACCTCCACGAATTGATTTTTTATAAATGTCATAATTATCAGTATCACGCCTGGCCACATAAACCACTTCTTTATTATTAGGCGCCCATCCATGCCAATAGGAAGGGGTTTTGTCTGTAACCTGTTGAGGTTCACCACCTTCAATTGGAAGCACATACACCGTAGATCCACCTCCTGGCAATCCATCACGATGGTGGCTGATGGCCAGCAGCTTTCCGTTAAATGAAATCCCATGATCGTTATTGTTTCTGTCCGCGAACCCGGTGTTGAGTTTAGTTATATTTTGACCATCTGTTCCAATGGTAAACAATGATCCGTCCTGGTTGTAAAGTAACCGGTCACCCTGGGGCATCCAGTTAGGAGCCTCAAAACGACTGTCGTGAGTATGGATCACTTTCCTTTTTCCGTCGAAAACGTTCATAATTTCAAGTCTGGAGGCCAACCAGCCAGATTGATTGGGGTTATAATCATCAGCCACCGGTCTGTCCAGCCGGACATTCCATACATTTGCTGTTTCCAGCACCCCCTCATTATGAGCACAGACAAATAACCCGGCAAAGACCTCTTGCGGAAGGTCAGGCATTTTCTGTTTGCCAATGAGTTGTAACGGTTCTCCCACCTGAGCCGCCCGCATGATAATGACCTCCCCCTTTCGTTCCAGTTGCAGAATCTGATAGTTTGCTTTGGGGGCAAA
>BQJT01000086.1 GCA_021604845.1 Cyclobacteriaceae bacterium | reverse complement strand
TCTTCTAACAGCAAAACCTCTTCAAAGAAATCCGAGTTAGTGGAGTAATGTTGGGATTGGCTACCGCCTTCTGAAAACCTTACTGGGCTTTCTTCTCTTCCTTTTGTAGTACATTCCCTGATTAAAGTGATGATATAGTTTCAGTTGTACAATGAAGTATCCGTCATTTTCATCGGGATCGCCTCGCTGCTCACCGGCTTCACGCAATGCAGCGCCAATTTCCGGTCCTCGGTCGGCCAATTGCCTCGCGATAGGATCACTAAAGCTGTTGTTGTCAATATAAGTAGTACTCACATCATCCAGATAATCGGTAGTGGTAAAACGGTATGAAGCTTCCAGCGCAAAACTCCAATCATAGTTTGCCCGGTAATTTATTCCGGCGCCTGCTGGAAAAACCACAGCTACTTTGCCGTAATCCTCACCTTCTGTTTGTAAGGGTTGCAGTTTATGAAAGGTGCCATCTAACTCTGCTTGAGGGTTAAAAAATGTAGCGCCAATTCCCCCCATTAAGTAACTGGTCCAGTTGGTACGTGCCCTGGGTGAACTTGGGGTCAATCTAAAAATCCCCATAGCACTGGCTTCAATATTGTCGGAGCGGAATGAAAGGTTCCTAGTGTTAATCGAACCGTCCGATTCGAATTCTTTATCAGATTTCGCAGAAATTCGATACCACATCAGATTACCTCGAAAACTTAATCTTCCCTCAATAGGTAACTGGATGTCGCCACCAACGGATAACCCTGGATCAGAAAAATTCAAACGCGGGTCGGTTAAATCACCATGATAAGAAGCTACTCCCAATGATAATCCAATCTGATATCCCGTCTTCCGGTTCCTCCGGTAGAAGCTCTGGGCTTGAGCAAACTCACACACTAAAAAAATCACTACGAAAGCTAATGCGTATTTCTTTGTCATAATCTGGTTTACTGGTTTTTAATGCCGTTGAGACATAATTCCCCTCTGGTGCAATATAAGCGTATTTTGTTAGAATCTAAATTTTTCAAATATGAAAATAGTGCAATCTCACTACATGGATAGTTTAAGATTCCCTTAGAAATTACATATGTTTCTCCATCCACACTTTAACACCCCAGTTGTTCCACTTATAAACTGGTTTGCCTATTATTGTGCAACTAATCGATCCCATTAAATGAAGGTTACCATTATTGCCGGCGCCCGGCCCAATTTTATGAAAATTGCCCCCATTATCCGGGCTATCAAAGAATCCAGTAAAAGTGGCAATAATATCAGTTACCGCCTGGTTCATACTGGTCAGCATTATGATCAAAAACTTAGCGGGTCTTTTTTTGATGAGCTAAACATTCCTACTCCCGATGTTAATCTTGAAGTTGGATCCGGCAGCCATGCGGCACAGACTGCACAGATCATGATTAAGTTCGAGCAGGAACTGATACAGCACCCCTGCGATTATGTACTGGTGGTTGGCGATGTTAACAGTACCATGGCTTGCGCTATTGTGGCCAAGAAGCTGCATACCAAAGTGATCCATGTGGAGGCCGGCCTGAGATCCTTCGATCTGAAAATGCCCGAAGAGATCAACCGTATGGTGACCGATGCCATTACTGACCTGTTTTTCACCACCTCTGACCTGGCCGGCGACAACCTCATGAAGGCAGGAATTCCCTCCGATGCGATATTCTTTGTCGGCAATACCATGATCGATACCCTGATCGCTAACCTGGACAACCTGAGGGCGCCTGACATATTTGAACAACAACAGCTGCAATCGGGGAACTATTGGATCATGACCCTGCACCGGCCTTCCAATGTGGATGAAGCGCAAAAATTGCTGGGCCTGTTAACACTTATTTCTTCAAACGCTGCCGGGAAACCGGTGATCTTTCCGGTTCACCCCCGTACCGCCAATACGTTGAAAGACTTGGGTGATCTACCCGCTAACATTATCTTTACCGATCCTTTACCTTACCTCGAGTTTATGTACCTGGTGAAAAATGCCTCAGCTGCCATTACCGATTCCGGGGGAATTCAGGAGGAAACCACCTATTTGGGTATCCCCTGTATCACCTTGAGAGAGAACACCGAACGACCGGAAACTGTTACCATAGGGTCCAATGTATTATGTGGGTTTGACCCTGAAAAAATGAAGAACGCATTTCATGAACTGAATTCCGGCAATTGGAAAAAGGGCAAAATCCCGGAACTATGGGATGGCAAAGCCGCTGAAAGAATTGTGGAAACGCTGCTCTTGTAACCTGCAACACTGCAACACTGCAACACAAAACTAAAAACTAAAAACTCAAAACTCAAAATCTCCTGCGAAGCGGTCCTTTACCCGGAAGCTGATGAAATACCTTCACCCCAAATAACAGATACCCATCGTTGGTGTTTGCATTTCCCCGGGGTGTCCCTGCAGGTGCTTTGTCCAGGCCGATTTCTGGACGCCGGTCGGCCAGCGCTGCTGCAATAGGGTTGCTAAATGATGCCGGGTCCCGGTACAGGGTACTTACGTCGTCCAAATGATCGGTAAATGTCAGCCGGTAACTCATCTCTATCCCAACCTGCCAGCGTTTCGTCATTTGCACCCCGATTCCAAATCCAAGCGGGACTACCAGCTGAAATTTGCTATACGCTCTTCCTTCTGTTTCTAATGGCTGTAATTGATACTTTTTTCCATCTTTTTCGGCGGTCGGATTGCTATAGGTAATTCCGAGCCCTGCCAGTAAGTATAGTCTGATGGTGGATGTTCTTCGACGGGTATCCCTGCGGTGCAACCCGTAGACCAGCAATCCACTCAATTCCAGGTTGTCCGATTCGAAGGACAGGTTCCTATTGTGCCTGCTGTCGTTTTCCGGCAAATTTCCGTCAGCTGCAGATATACGGTAATAAGTGAACTCTGGTCTAACCGACCATTTGGAGTACCACGGAAGGTTCATGCCCACTGTAATATATGGGTTGATGTCCCCCAACTGCTTTTCATTACTAAGCTCCCCGAAGTATTTGGTTATACCAACTCCACCATAAATATTCAGTTGCCCAGCACGTTGATACTGGTAAAAACTCTGCCCCTTTAATGCTGAGTTCAACCCGGTGAATAACAGCACCAGCCCAATCAGATAACAGGTGCGGACAAGCCTTAGGCCACCTGGGTTCGTCCTATACCCCGGGTATTTCTCTATAAAATGCACTGTAATAAGAAAATATTTAATTATTTTGGTATGCGAATTATTTTAATTACAGCATGTTGATCAGCTATTGAAAATTAAATATGAAACATATGCGTATCATTTTCCTGATTTCAATAGTTTTTAGTTTACTGATTGGTGCTTGTGCCACTCAGGGCAGCGCCGGTAAAACCAAAATATCCCAGAGGTATCATAAAAAGGAGTATCCCCGGAACCAGGCCAACATTAACTCGCTTCAGTACAACACTACCATCAAGAAAACTAAAAAGAAACCCGGGTTTTTCAAACGACTTTTTTCCGGAAAGAAAAGTTACTATGCTTCACACTGAGGAAAACCTAGTAGCAGATAGCATATCTCAGGCAGGCGTCAAATATCAAACTCCAAATGAACGCACGTTTGGCAAACCAGTCTTAACAGTGCAAATCATTACCTTGTTCCTGATTTCCTTAGGAGGACCGCTAAAATTCGAATTGCAATTATTATTAAAGTATTAATGAGACCAGGAGTTAGACATTTCATTCTTCTGGCGATTTTGGTGTTGGCCGTTGGTACCATGACAGCCCAGGACCTGCAGATAGTTCAGGTAAAATCCATATCCGGGTTACAGGATGCACTGCAGAAAGCAACTCCCGGAACCATAATTTCACTGCGGAATGGCAATTATGTTGGGGAGAATTTAATAGTATCAAACAGCGGGACCAGGGAGAAGCCGATAATTATACAGGCAAAAAATCCGGGAAAGGCTGTGATCCATAGCCCATTAGAAATTAATTCCGATCATATTTTGATAATTGGGCTAAGATTCCGGGAAAATGGGAATCTGCAGATAGAGGGAAGTGGAAACCGGATTAGCCGCTGTGTCATGGATAATGTAAAAACCGGTAAATGGATCCGGGTATTACCGGGAAGTACCGAAATAGAAATCGACTATAATACTTTTGAGAATAAACAATCAAATCTGGAATTTGAACGCGGCTGCCAGCTAATGCAAATCATTGTAAGAAATGAGAATGAGCGACATCATATTCATCATAACCTGTTTCGCAACATTCCCCAGGGAAGCGGCAATGGTTTTGAGACTCTACAATTAATTACAGAAAACAACCCTTTTGATCCTCCTGCGGGTAATTGCAACTCCTTGATTGAAGATAATCTATTTGTGAGATGCAACGGGGAATCAGAGATCATTTCAGTGAAATCCAACGGAAACATGCTTAGGGGAAATGTATTTCAGGCTTGTAAGGGATCACTGGTGCTTCGTCATGGAGACGATAATACAGTATTCGGGAATTTCTTTTTTGGAGCAGGAGAGGAGGGCTCAGGCGGTGTACGCATACAAGGCACTGGACAGATCGTGGCTGGCAACTATTTTCAAGGTCTACAGCGTTTCGGTTTGGGTATGATGGACGGGACGCCGGACGATTTGTATATCCGGGTTGAGCGGGCAAAAATCCTGCTTAATACCTTTATCAACTGTAACAATACTTTTCAGATTGGCCTGAACCATTCAAAGCATCCCAATGGAACCGTTCCCAAAGACTGCCTGATTGCCGGGAATATATTCTATCGAGATTTAGAACAAGCTACCGACAGCGGCAGCTCATTCGTTAAGTTCGTACAGGACGACCAACCTGAAAATTGGCACTGGCAAGATAATATTGTCTATGGCTATGATACTCAAAAAACCTGGAATGGTTTGTCAGTTCAGGATCCAAAATTAAAATTTATAAAAAGCGGATTAGCCATTCCCAGTGAAACCACCCCGCACCGGAATCCTCCTATTCAAAGTACCGTGGTTGCCAAAACAGACCTGCTTGGTTCAACCCGTGCTGGTAGTGCAACCCTTGGAGCCATACAATACTTCCCCGGATTGTCAACTGTAAATATCCTAACGGAGAAATTGGTTGGCCCCGGGGCATATAAATAGTGATGATCTTAGTGATTACAAGTCACTAACTAAATTAGGTTGAATCATAATGTCTATCCTGCGGTTCTGTCGTCTGCCGTCTTTAGTTTGATTGTTTGGCCTAGCGCATTACCCAGTAGTGTAGAAGTATTTTCTCAAATCAGAATCCGAATCGTGAAGATCAGCCGTTTCGTTAAGGTAGTTGCAATGGCAATCCTATATACTAGGGTCAATTGAAGCAACTAAATGATTTAGTTTCTCCTGATCCTTTTGATTGCTAATGCTGCGTTTTGCGTCTTCCATCAGCACATTCAATTGTTCCATAATAGTACTGGGATAGATCTCTTTCTCCTTTTCTGTTATCAATAGCAATTTCAGCATATTAATTAGTTTTTGAACAACTACAACATCGTGCTTACAGTATTGACGAAGCGAGGCCATAATATTATAGATCAGGTCCTGAAAGTTCACGGTGTTAACAATTACCCGAACTGTTCCAGTCTGGTCTTTATAGGTTTCACTATCGTCCAACTTCATTCGGGTAGCCAGTAAATCGGTCAGGTAATCGATGGCATTGATTGCCGTACCAGGGTCGTTAATTCCCGGTGACATGGCTTTAATGGCGATTTCGGTAATTTGCTTGAATCCGTACAAATAGTTCTCTGTTACTAATTCTCCGTCCGAATATTGCAAACAAGACATAACCTCCTTTAGCACTTCCTCATTTAGTTGATGTTGAGAGCGAAGTACCGGTGATCCCTCCAGTACAAAAATTCCGTTAATAGGAACTACTTGAATAACGGTATCGGCACTCATTGCTATTTCAACCAAAGCATCTTTGGTGATCCCCTGAAAATACCCCGAGATGTTTCCGGCAATTTCATTCCATTCTGAAGTCATTGGTATCTCCTCTTTGGAGTGCCTTCGTTCGAATTGTTCCAGGTAAAACAACCTTGTTTTGGTTTGTTTAAATATTTTTTTCAGAATGTGGCTTACCTGGATTTCATTTGAAATAGAATGAATAAAGTAGACAAACAGCAATAAACAAATGATTCCTAACACTATGGCTAACAATGCAGAGAAACCAGGTAACTCATAAGCACCTGCATCGGGTAAAATTGATATAATAATGAAAATATTAAATAGAATAGTGCCAAGGTAAATTCCCAGAACTACCTGATGACGTTTATTAGATATCAATCCTGGCAGCAATCGTGGTGAGTAATCGCTAGAGGCCTGACTAAGCAGGATCATTACCATAGAGAAACTAAAGACCATTAGAGAAATCAATCCACCTACTAAAGTACTCAGCACGGTACGGGCAGTATCCTCATTGTTTATTACCAGATAAGAAGCTCTGTTAATTAAATACTCCGTTACACCATGGTTCTCTAAAGCCAGGGAGCCCATGGCTAATGCAATAAATCCAACGCTAATCAGCCCGGGCAGAAATGCAATACTGTTTACGACAAACTTGTAAAGAGATACCAGATAGTTTTTTACTTCTGTCATCATATCCTTAATTGAAAATGTGAGTAAATTTTACAGGTAAGACAGGAAAATTGTGCCAGGTTCGTAGGTGGACCTTATTTAGAAGTTAAGAACAATAAATACGCTGGATCCATAGGTTAATCGATGCGAAGTTTGAACACCCCGTTCAACATCAGCGCTTACATTACCAATGATAACATCTTTGATCTCCTAAGTACCCTGGTTGCTGATGGTCGCAGCAATCATTGCTGATCAGATAAAATTCTACACGCAAATGTGGTGGAAAATCATCAATAGCTAAAGCAAAAGTATTCCTGTTGATTCTTCGGTCCTCACAATCGGTGGCATGATACTTTCAAATACTGCTGTAACAGTTAGATTTTAAAATCACGGCATCAGGAAAGAACTGCAACAACTCAAGTCGTTGGAAGAATATTATGATGATTAATCCAATAGAGCGGTTTTATCCAAATTTTAGTCTTACTTAGAAAAGTAACTAATTATTTATAATCAATTTTTACGGCTTTTGAATGCTATTTAACCCATTTGCATGAGAATTTTTGAATGTCCTAATTGCCAGACCTTGATTTTTTTTGAGAACACAGAATGTGTTCGATGTAAGACATTATTGGGCTTTAATATTGAAACCAAAAATTTTGACGCGGTTACCGATTCACATCAACTCTGCAGCAACTATGGATTGAAACTTTGTAACTGGTTGGTAGATCCCAGGTATGGACAATACTGCACCGCCTGCTCTTTGAACCGTAACGTCCCAAATGTTAATGACAAAGAAAATTTTGTAAAATGGCGCCATCTCGAAACTGCAAAACACCGATTGATATACCAGTTGCATCAATTAAACCTGCCATTAATTCCTAGATCGCAGGACGTTGAAAATGGTTTGGCTTTCGATTTCCTGGGAGTGATTAATCCTCATAACGCGACCACGGGCCACGCGAATGGAGTTATTACCATCATACTCAAGGAAGCCGACTCAGTCTACAGAGAACAAATGAGAAAGCGGCTCTCAGAACCTTATCGCACCCTACTGGGGCACTTTCGGCACGAGATTGGACATTATTATTGGAAACTGTTATTGAAAAATGGTGATTTGAGCGGTTTTAGGGAGTTGTTTGGTGACGAACGAACTAACTATGATAATTCCCTTCAAAATTACTATGCGAGTGACACCCCCAAAGACTGGGCGCAAAGTTATATTACTGAATATGCCACTGCACATCCATGGGAAGATTGGGCTGAAACGTGGGCGCATTACCTGCATTTAATGGATACCCTGGAAACAGCCAGTTCATTGGGGTTGAGCATAGCGCCCAAAATCACCCAGTCATCATACTTTACCATGGATGAGTGTCAAGACCCTTATCAAATCAGGGGTTTTAAAGAAATTTTCAACCCGAATGTTGCCCTTACCTGTGCAGCCAATAGTTTGAGTAGATCGATGGGGCTGCCTGATATTTATCCGTTCATCATCAGCAAACCGGTATTTACAAAACTAAAATTCATACACGAATACTTGTTGAAGATTAGGTTTTAGCTTAAAGGGGCCGCTACTATTCCTGAGTCCGGTAAAAGGACCCCAATAGCCGCGGACATAGTTCAACGGAAAGCAAAGAAAATGGCTGGTTTTCTGAAATTATTTCTGTTACCCGGTAATAAGTCTTCAGATAAATCAATAAAAGGGTAGTTTGTATAACTAAATATCAAACAGATGAAAAGTATTAAAATGCTGGTATTTTTCCTGGGATTCATTTTGATTCACGCCACCGGTTCAGGACAATCTTTCATGCCCGAGTTTGCCTTGAACAATTTAGAGGGAGATGAAGTGACTTCTGAGTCTTTCAAGGGCAGTTATCTGGTGCTGCATATTGCTACCACCTGGTGTCCGTTTTGTAACGCGGAGGCGCCTCATCTGGAAGCGCTTAAGCAAAATTATACCGATCAGAATGTAAAAGTGCTCATCATCGACGTCAAGGAACCGGCCGAATTGGTGCGCACCAGGCTCAAGGACAAATTCAATCTTACTTTTCCAATATTACTTGATGTTGATGGTAGTGTGGCCGCCAGTTTTGCTCCTGATGATGTGCTGCCTGATTTATCCAGGGATGAAGTAATGCTGGCTTCCAATTTGATTATAGATCCCCAGGGAGAAATCCAATTTCTCTCATTGTTGGACAGCAAGAATTTCGATGCGAAACTTGTTGATTTAAAAGCAAAATTGGATGAGCTATTGCAGCAGCCTTAGTTTGGTTTTATTTGTTTTAGCCAATAGCCCGATCTCCGCGCAGGGAGTTGAATTCCTGAAGTATATTTCCGGATCCGTGGCAAGTAAAGGTCCAAACAATCAGCAGCTCACTATAATTTTTGAAATACAAGAGGGCTACCATATCCAATCCGATGATCCCAAAAGCGATACTGTTATTCCCACCAGGATTTCTTTTGATGTGCCTCCCGAAATTGAACCGGGAGCACCGGGATTCCCGGAGGCAGAGCTAATGTATTTGGAGGGATCTGAAGAACCACTGCAGGTGTTTAGTGGAAGGATTGAGATTATTGTTCCGATTAGTTACAAGTCACCATTACCGCAGGATTATCAAATTCCAGGCAGAATTTATTATCAGGCTTGTGATGATAAGCGGTGTTTTTATCCAAGGGAGCTGGAATTTGAGGTGGTGCCGGACTTTTAAAGTCTTAAACCACATGTGTTACTTGAAAGACGAGGGTCTGTTGGTACAGAAAATCTGTATGAAATTTTACATGCGATAAAAAAGCAACTGCAGATAAAATTTCTCTATCAAAGTTCTGGGAGGATAGTAAAACCACCAGAGTAGTGGAGCCGGTTGTGGTAAAGGAATTTAAAAACCGATGGTATGTCATTGCTAGAGATACTACAGACAATTTTATCAAGCATTTTGGATTCGACCGCATCAGCCAATTGGAGATTACAAAAACCCGCTTACCGGGACCTATCGAATTTAATGCCGACGATTTCTTCCAGTACTCTTTTGGAATCACCACTTTAAGTGGCAAAGAGCCGGAAAGGATCGAACTGTCCTTTAACAAACTTCAAGGAGCCTATATCAAGGCGGTCCCGTTGCATCAATACACAAGAAGTATTAGTCGACAGTGATACAGAAATCCGGATCCAGTTAAAGTGTTATCTTACTCAAGAGTTAATAATGGAAATATTATCTCATGGAAGTGATGTTAGAGTATTGGCTCCTAGGAAATTGATTGATATAATAACGGATGAACTAGAGGCTGCCTACAATAAATATTTTAAATAAATCAGCAACAAATCTATAGTATAATGAACGAAGTAGATTTCTTTAAAAACCTATTAAGTGATATCGACAACGCATATCAAAAATCCGGTGTATATCGAGAATATGGAGATAAGAATTGGGGCTACAACGCCGCCATTTCCAGGTTCGTGAAAAAAAGTACAGTTATCATTGGATTCAATGGTGGGGTAGACCAGTCATGGACAGCAAAAGGTAATGTCTATGGACCTCAGAAGGAATATCCTATCAGAAACTTTGCTGAGCTGTATGATGAATTAGGTTCATTAAAAAGAGTGGTAGGACTTTTTCAAGAATTCCATCCGGAAGCGAACAAGGGGGTCCAAATTAACTATTGTTTTTTCAGGTCAGAAGGGGAAGGCCAGATCACCTGGCATGATCTGGAGCTATGTGCACCAATATTTAAAAGGTTGATCGAATATCTGGAGCCTAACGAAATAATAACCTTCTCCAGGTCATTACATGACTATTTTAGCCGAAACAAATTGTTGGATGTTGTCGAGGGAAATTTTGTTAGTAATAATCGCTCAGTAGCCTGCTCAAAAGGTAATGTTAAAATAGGCAACAAAAGAATCCCATATTCCAATCTTCCGCACCCAAATTATCCCATTACTACTGAGTCGAGAAGGAAGGCCTGGAAGTATTGTTTTAGTTGAGAAGGTACTATCTTGATTGGGTTATGTAATGAAATAAGCGAATCTTGAAATATTTTTTAAATAATGCTAGATGAATGAACTGGCCTAAAAGAGGAAACAAAATATTTCTAAGCAACACTATGACTTTCAACAAAGCCTGCCTAAACTTTATTCCAGATCAATTTGGTATATATGCTCTTGGATATAGGGAGGCTGCAGAACTCTTGGGTCAACGTTGCTTAAACAGTAGGGCAGAAGCGGATTCCCTTGTGTATCCATTGGTGTTTTTATGGAGGCACTACGTTGAACTTAGATTAAAGGAGCTACTGCGAGGATTGAATTACATAGATCAACAATCAAGAGAATTTCCTAAAACATGAGTTATTACCAATGTGGAAATTATTCAGAATTCGAGCACTTGAAATTGACCGTAATTTTACTAGCAAGTTAGATTTCGATAATATGGAACGTCTAATAAACGAGTTTGATCTTATCGATCCTAATTCAATGGTATTTAGATACTCAATCGACAAACAAGGGAATAATTCACATAGTACAAACCAAAGAAAATTTGTACTTTTTTGCTAGCACCTGATCAACCAAAAAGTCCCGTTACTCGATGTAGAAATTGATTAACAAGCAAAAAAGGGTAGCAATTCGTTACACCTTGGCAGAATATCTTTTTGTACAGCAGTATGCAGAGGAAAGAGGCATTTCAATTTCCGAGTACATTCGTTCCAGGAGCCTGGATGGACGGCCATCGGTTAAACGAACTCCTGAACAAATAGCTACTTATACGGAATTGGTGGCATTGTCTAATAAGTTGAATCAGGCAGGGGAGATGTTTGAATATGATCGTATAGATGTTATTTTGGATCGGCTGGATGAGGTGATTAATAAATTCTGAAAGGATACGTTTTAGCATTAGCTACTTTAAAGAAATTGGTAACACTGACAATGAATTTGCACCGGTGATTTCATCATCCTTCGCATCGGATTTTAATGGATGTAAGTTCTAGAGGTGGTCCTATGAAGTTTATATTGATATTCCCACCGGGATACAGTTCTATCAAGTTTCCACTAAAAATAACTTCCTGACCCTTTTCGAAGTTAAAGGAAGGAAGATTACATGGGACAACGACCCCGGTCGAAATTTTATCATTCAATTGTTCTGGTCGAATTGTGACAACCGATTTCGTGGATGTTAAATGAACTGTTTCCAAAAATCCTACTGCATTTTTAAATCGGTCAACAGTTGTCCGGTCTAGAGGTAAAGTACAGGAATCTTGGATCTCCAATTTACCTAAACCCTGACATGAGTCAATAGCTTGAGAATCAATAGATTCATATTCGCAACTCGTGCCACAAATCACTTGAACGACTATTAGTAATATCATTTTTGTTGTTGCCACAGAATAATTGAATCAAATAGGTCTATCCTATAATTAGGGACACGTTATGGATTGAATTGGTTGTAATTCAAGTGTTCCGGTCCGATGGAAGGAATTTGGTATAGGTTAAGCTATTTAACACCACTAATCCATGAATTAGACTATTATTTACATCCATAAAATCAGGTTAAAGCTGATATTTCAACTATAAAGTATAATGTTATATTGGCTTGTACAATGAAAAAACACATTTGGAAGCCCAGTCATCAGTCGTGTTCGATGCATGTTTTTTGGAGGAGGCAAGTACCAAAGATATTATACTTAATAATAGCAGAAATACTGTGTTTAGAGATACAAGAATTAGAAGTTACATGGGGAAACCAAATATTATCGGGAAAATTGTGGCTGAAAGATTAACTCTTAGTGATAAGTATGCTGAGTTGGAAATACTGGGCAACTAAGAACAAACTACCGAACCCGATCGTTAACTTGAGTCACTCATAACAAAAAAAACAGGAGTGAAGAAACCCCACCAATCCAAATTGGCAGGTCTAAAACCCAACCTCGATAAACGGTTTGAGGCCGGGTCAGTCCTCTTTCGAATAGCCACCCTCTTTTCTAAGTTCCTCAACCATTCGGCCCACCATAGCTTTTATCCTGTATGGATCTTGGTATTCTTTCCCATTGAATTGACCAAGTATTCTCAACCGCCTCCTGCTTATCTGTGATAAATTAAATTCAATTGAGTATGATAAAATGTTCGCAGGAGTAAGATAGGAAAAAAGGAATATATGGCAATAAAACAATTACCAGATAGAGTGACAGCTTTTCGACCAACACGTCTAACTTATAGAGCTGTATAAAATTAATTTACGGTCAATAGGGTGACCTTTAATCAGCTCGATTACTAAATCAACAGTTAATTCAACTATCATGGATGATCTTTCAAAATTAGTCTTGTATTGGAATAAAAAAGCCGCCGAGCTTTTGAACTTCCATTCAAATCCGGGGCATGATTCCCGTAGATTTGCCGTGGTCCAAATAGCAATTCACGACACGTTAAATAGCTATTTGAAAAAGTATAATCAATATAGTCCATATACAGAGGAAAGTTCAAATGGGCAATATGCTGATGGTTCTATTTCCTTATTACCCCCTCGTTCGTTACCCAAAAAATATTGGAATTCTTCCGTATATCAAGCTGTGAACCGTGCAGCCTATAAGGTTTTAATTTGGGCCACAAATGATATCAATGAGGCTGTTGGTAAGGGGTTTCCTGGACCTGAGAATTATAAACTGGAAAATGACTTACAAAAAATCGAGGGTTGGTATAATCATGCAAAGCAGAAATTGTTAAAGGAAAAAGACGATGCTATTGCAGACCAGGTTGGGGAATATTGGGCAAATGCAATTACCATCTATAACCGAGATAATGATAATATTGATAAAGTCAGGTTAGTTTCAAAATTTCCAGACGGAACTGACGACGGAAAATTCCGCTATGACTATAACCATTCTCCTCCTCCCAATGGGTATAAATTCGTGGTTAACTATAGCGTAGAGATTTCCGAAAGTGGAGATAAAGAGGAGATAGTCAAACCATTTGTGCTTACAAAACATGATCAATTTAGACGGCCCCTGGATTATTCTGAAGAAGAAGGGGCTAGTATGATTGATGAAGTAGAATCAATGGGAAAGAAGACAAAAGTAGATATGCTACCGAAGGATGAAAAAGACATAATTGATTACTGGTCTCATCCTAAACACTACCAACATATTCTTTGGAACACTTTTGCAAGAGAAATAATCTTTTCTTACGATAAACCGGATGCATGGGCTGTTGCTAGAGTTTTCGCGCTTATTCACACTGCAATGGCAGATGGAGCCATTGCGATGTTTGGAGACTTGTATCATTTTTATCATTGGAGACCGGCCACTGCAATACATGATAAATATAATCGTACAATAAATAAAGACTATGACCCTCAGGTAAACACCAACGATACATGGGGTCCATATAAGGCTTATAACCAAACCCCAAGAGTGCCAGAATATCCAGCATCTTTTGGAGTGTTAGGGGGTGCGACAGGCGCAATTCTCAGGTCAATTGTTGGTGGTGATACTATAGACGTGCTAATGAATAAAATAATAAATCCTGCTACGAATACGCTTACTGGCATTCATTATAGCTCAATATCAAAAGCGGTTAATGACAATGCATATACGAAAATAAATTGCGGATGGAATTTTAGAAAATCTATAGATGAGAGTTTAGCACTCGGAACAGATATAGGAAATTATGTTCTACACCATAAATTTCAGCCAATAAGCGGGATCGAGGTGCCAGAGTATGAACGGCCATTTATAATCGAAAGAACATGGGTAAAGATTGAAAGTCTAATATCAAAACTTTGGAGAAAGCAAATAAATATGGATTACCGCTAGATTGACAGGAATTTACCCCATGAACCCCAAATACTTCGTTGACGACAAGGTTACCTTCACCTATGAAGGCTAAGAGTACAAAGGGTAATCCAGGGTTTAAAAGAATCAACCGGCAAAGCAAACGGTGATCAGGAGCCACTATACTTTGTCTGGACCGGTGATCAGGGGATGTGGATTAGAGAGAGTTGGATTGAGATGAAAAACAAGGTAGTTTAATAAACATAAATGGCTTTCATTGTAAGGACAATCTGCCTAATGTTGTTTTTTGTAGTTGGAAAATCAGTTGCCCAACAACAAGAATACTCCATAGATGATATCTACTATATAGAATACAAAGGTGAAACAGGTTCCGCATTCGTAGTACTTAAGGAAAGAAAGCGTTACATGATCACGGCGAAGCATGTCTTGGATTACCCTGATAATGGACAGGAATTGAATCTGAGTATTTCAAATAGGTCCTGGAATTGGCATAAATATTCTGGTTTGAAGGTGTACACTCACCCAAATAAAGAAGTTGACGTGGCTGTAATTCCACTTATGGATACCGCCGATTATAGGGTAATACGATCCGGTACAAGCTCGGATCTATTTAGAGATACAAATTGGTATCCTGGCTACCTTTTAGGAATAAGTAGGGATACTAAAAAGAATGAAGAAAAATCATCCTTGGCAAAATCAGAGATATCAACCGCAAAACATAGTAAAACACACCCATATTTTTCGCCAGCCGAGGTTATGCTACTTTGGCCTGGAAATCATAGCGCGGACTTAAGTGCCGATGAAAGTCGGATATATCATACCCGTCACTCAACAATTAGCTAGAGAGTAAAAACCTAGCTATAACAACATCGAATGTTAATTTGATTCAAATTTTTTTGACCAATACCCGACAACCCAAATAGGCGTATTTGGAATTGATTTGTCTATAAGGGTTGCACCTAACAACCAATCTGAACCTCCAATTCCTAATTTTATGGGCTGTCGAACTTGGGCATCTGGTGTCAGGCCAAATTTATTATTCGAGACTGTCATACCATTAACAACAAGGTGATCGACTTTAATTTGGATTCTTCCATTTTTTAAAGTTGCTGAAAACTTTATGTCCGGCCAGTTTGCGCTGATTTTGGGATTACTCATCAAAACCCTATTTCCTTTTTTTGTAAAATAGACGTAACCTCCGTTAAACAAGTCTTCTAGAAATTCTTGGTTCTCTTTATCTACTTTCTTTACTATCTGTTGATCCTTCTTATTTAGTTCTTTTAGATCTCCAAGCATGTCATCCTGCTTCTTGCTTATGTCTTTAAGCTGTTGGAGAACCTCTCTATGATCTGATTCGGATAATTCTGCATCATAGATCCACAAAAAAAATACTGCTATGGCCAGCGTTGCATCTATTAGATACAACACTCGAACATCATCACCTCTCTTATATTTATAGTAAGTAATAAATAGTGCCGATGCTAGTATTATGACAGCCCAACCCATATGCTAATATAATTTATGTAGGTTCACTGTACAAAGTACATAGCTTTGCTTTTTTATTTCAGTCACAAAAGAGTCACCATAAAAACAAAAAGCACTCACAAGTTAATGTAAGTGCTTTATTATCAAGCGCGCCCGGGAGGACTCGAACCCCCAACCCTCTGATCCGAAGTCAGATATTCTATCCAATTGAACTACGGGCGCAGTGTATATGCTATGCTAAAACTTCTTTTACTTTTTCTGCGGCATCCTTCAACAGAATGGCAGGAAATACCTTCAATCCCGATTCCTCAATGATCTTTGCACCCTCTTCTGCGTTGGTGCCTTGTAACCGCACAATAATAGGTACTGCTATTTCGCCGATATTCTTATAAGCCTCAACTACTCCCTTAGCTACCCGGTCACAGCGAACAATTCCTCCAAAGATATTGATCAGAATCGCTTTTACATTCGGATCTTTCAATATGATCCTGAAAGCAGCCTCCACGGTTTTAGGATTGGCGCCACCTCCAACATCCAGGAAGTTGGCAGGATCTCCGCCAGAAAGTTTAATAATATCCATGGTGGCCATGGCTAACCCCGCTCCGTTTACCATACAGCCAACGTTGCCATCGAGTTTTACATAATTTAATCCCGATTTGCTGGCTTCCACTTCCAGGGGGTCTTCCTCACTTAAGTCCCGAAGCTCTGCCAAATCCTGATGACGGAACAGTGCGTTGTCATCCAGGTTTACTTTAGCATCTACCGCCAGGATTTTATCGTCCGAGGTCTTCAATACCGGGTTTATCTCGAACATAGAGGCATCGCTGTTTTCATAGGCGCTGTACAATGCACCGATAAACTGTACCATTTCTTTAAATGCATTGCCTTCCAGGCCCAAGGCAAAGGCTATCTTTCGTGCCTGAAAACTCAGTAATCCAACACTGGGATCGATTGGTTCCTTGATTATTTTTTCCGGGGTCTTGGCTGCCACCTCCTCAATATCCAT
The DNA here is from genome assembly GCA_021604845.1 of Cyclobacteriaceae bacterium. Classification (GTDB taxonomy): domain Bacteria; phylum Bacteroidota; class Bacteroidia; order Cytophagales; family Cyclobacteriaceae; genus SZUA-3. The sequence goes on along the minus strand of BQJT01000086.1, from coordinate 2,434 downwards.
TCCTCCTTCGGTACTGGCCATTATAGTATTGCAGTTGTTGGCTCGATCTAATAGGATACTCAAATAATATTCCTTAGGCTCGTTTTCGCCAGGATAGTAAACATCCTCTGCAATCAATACCTTATGCACTTCCTTGCCTTGTGGCCCCGTTTGATGGGTAACCAGCTGCATACCCAGAATCTGCTCAGAAATTTCCTTAACTTCATTCAGACTTTGCGCCAGCTTAACGCCGCCGCCTTTTCCTCTGCCGCCAGCATGAATTTGCGCTTTTACCACATACCAACTGGTACCAGTTTCTGCATGAAGTTGCTTAGCTGCTTCCAGGGCTTTTTCGGGATTGTCGGCTACTATGCCTTCCTGAATCTTTACCCCATATTGCTTTAAAATATCTTTGGCCTGGTATTCGTGTATATCCATGATATCGAATTTTTGCACGAATCTACATTATTTAGCCAGCAACAGCAACAGTTTGGAGCATACAGTTTTTACAGCAAGAGCAACAGTGTGGAGTGTGACCAGCAGGCAGTTGGCAGTTGGCGGTTGACAGTCCGCAGTAGGCAGTCTGCAGTCCGCAGTAGTCGTCAGTATCAGCTACCCGAGTGGCGCCCGCCAACTGAAGACTGAAAACTGAAACTGAAGACTTAAAACTGTTCATAAAATTTAATTATGTTTGGGGCAATTATTCTTAACTATTTTGCTTAAAGCTTCAGGAATTTTCAAATCCTATAATGCGCTTCAGGTATTGAAGGGTATTGATATCACAGTTAAAGCTGGTGAGATAGTTTCTATTGTTGGCGCTTCCGGGGCAGGGAAGAGCACACTGCTGCATATTCTGGGTACCCTCGATGCTCCCGACCGCGGCACGGTTGAACTTCATGATCAATCGTTGTTCCAAATGACCTCCAGACAACTGGCTAATTTTCGCAATCAGCAGATTGGATTTGTTTTCCAGTTTCATAATTTACTGCCTGAATTTACCGCCCATGAGAATGTATGCCTCCCGGGTTTTATCGGTAATAAAAATGAGTCAGAGGTGAGAGACCGTGCGGAAGAACTTTTGACCTACCTCGGTATTAAGGATCGAATGGATCATAAGCCTTCAGAGCTATCAGGAGGGGAGCAGCAACGAACGGCCGTGGCCAGGGCTTTGATCAACAGCCCATCTATTGTACTGGCTGATGAACCCAGCGGAAACCTGGATTCCCGCAATGCCCGCGAACTTCATCAATTGTTTTTTGACCTCCGTGCAAAGTTTAACCAGACTTTTGTGGTGGTTACCCATAACGAGGAACTGGCTAAAATGACCGACCGCATGCTTGAAATCAAGGATGGGGTTATTCAATGATTGAAGGACTGAAGGATTGAAGGACTGAAGGGAGGTATTCAATCCCCAATCCCTATCAACCAACCATCAATCTATCAATCCATCAATCCATCAATCCATCAATCTATCAATCCATCAATCTATCAATCCATCAATCCATCAATACCATCAATCCATCAATCCATCAATCCATCAATACCATCAATCCATCAATCCATCAATCCATCAATCCATCAATCCATCAATCCATCAATCCATCAATCCATCAATCCATCAATACCATCAATCCATCAATCCATCAATCCATCAATCCATCAATCCATCAATCCATCAATCCATCAATCCATCAATCTATCAACCATCAATCCATCAATCCATCAATCCATCAATCCTTTCACTATATGTAAGGTTTAACCGCTAAATTGCTAATCCTCTTATTGTTAAATACTTAATTTTGAATTTCCGGAGTTCATAGTTACTACGATCCAACGAAAGCTCCGGTAATTTTAATAATTTTGAGGTATGGATGTTATGGGTAAAAAAATCCTGATTGTTGAGGACGAGACCAGTCTTAGAGAATTGCTTACTAAGATCCTGGGATTAGAAGGGTTTAAAGTGTTTTCTGCGGCTACTGTTAAAGAGGGGAAAGATATACTGAAGAACGAGGACATTTATCTGGTAATCACCGATGTAATGCTTCCGGATGACAACGGTATTGAATTTACTAAATCGATAAAAAGTGACTATCCACTGATCGAGGTAATCGTAATGACCGCTTTCGGAAATGTTAAGGATGGAGTGAAAGCTATGAAGATTGGGGCTTTCGATTACATTACCAAAGGGGACGGTGATGACAAGCTTCCGCTGCTCGCAGGAAAAGCAGTTGAAAGGGCTATCTTAAACCGGCAGCTTAGCGAACTGGAGTACCGGCTGGAGTCAAAGTCCAGCTTTGCAAAAATAATCGGGAAGTCAAACGCGATCAACAACCTGATCGAACTAGCCAAAAAGGTAGCGGTCACCGATACAACGGTACTGCTGTTGGGTGAAACCGGTACCGGCAAGGAATTATTAGCTGAGGCCCTGCATTTGGCGAGCAGAAGAAGGAAAGGT
>BQJT01000085.1 GCA_021604845.1 Cyclobacteriaceae bacterium | reverse complement strand
AAATAACTGGATGTACCAGTATTTTTGGTGACACTTTAAGTTCAGGCTAAATCCTGTTAAAAATTCTCCGGAACAGGTTAATTCTGAACAGATTATGCACTATTTGAAGAACTTCATTAAAATTTCCTCGAAATATCGGGTTACTTCAGGCCATTAAAACGTATATTATATTATAGACGATCGCAAGAGTTTTTTCGTCTAATTTATAAGAACAGGTATATAGAAATAGTTCAAATCACAATCTGTACCGGCTGTTTGATTAAGATAATTGATTAAAATTGATAAGATATCCGGGTTTGTTGGACATAGGTTGTTGTATATTTGTTGTCGTTTTTTAGAGTTGTTATGAGAAGAAATTCAGGTATGTCAAGCTACCATTATTCCAGCAAGAAAACTGAATGGAAATGGACACCTACTAAAATAGCTGCATTTTCGCTGTTTGGTTTGGTGATGGTTGCATTGGTTTATTTTGAGTCCACTTCAAACCGTAATGCTTACAGTGAGGTGGTGCAGATTGAAGAGAAACCAATGCCGCTGGCAGCTTCCTCAGATTTTGACAAGGAGTATCGCGAATTCATTAGCAGCGGTCAAAAAATAGTAACACAAGCAACACTCGATAGCATCAACGCGGTAGAATTGAACAATTTGAATCCTGCTGATGAGCTGGTTTTAGATGTTCCAAAAACACCTGCTCCATCTAGCCGGAAGGAGCAAACCAACAGTTCTGTTGAAACATCCAGCACGGAGTCCTCAGCCGCCAGACCCAACCCTAAATTAGACGTGGTGGATTTATCACCCTCTCCAAATATTACTTCTTCGAAAGGTAATTCACCAGTCCCAGGGAAGTTGGAAGAGGCAGAACCTATTGCGAATTCAAACCAGGGTCGCACTTTTAGCCAACCGGATAATGATAAAGTAATAGTTGAGGAATTTTATACAGAAGAAACCATTACCGGAACTGTTTCTGCACTGGCAGACGGAACACTGTTGAAAGGAGTAAAAATAACAGTAAGTGGAACTGACAAAACCGCCACTACTGACTCAAATGGAAGATACTCCATCACAGTACCAGGAGATCCACAACACCGCACCATCAGCTATTCTTATCTTGGGAACACCACGGAAAGGGATGTAGCCCCCGGATCCAGTGTGGTTAATGTTCGTTTTTAACTAAAAATTCAATTAGTCTCAAAATTTAGCACTGTGAAGCCCCAATTTTGGGGTGATGTATAGGCTATTTTTTTTATGGTTACCCCTGATCACACAAAGTTCAGGATTAATAGCTCAAAGCCCGGAGGTAAACCCGGCAGCATATGGTATTGGACCTTTTGTTGCTGCGGACCAATCAAAATACGCCCTATGGCGCAATGTTGCAGGTATTGCCAGCACCAGCGGTTGGAACATATTGGTGTCTTATCAGTTTCCGTATGGTTTATCTGAACTACAAAACTTTTCTTTCGGCATTACCTTTCCCTGGAAACCCCGTACTGGGATATCCCTGTTTCAGTTTGGAAACGGTCCGTTGACAAATCAACAGTTGGCGCTAAATGCGGCAGTTAACCTGGATAGAATCAATTTTGGTATACGGATCAAATACTGGCAGCTGGCTTTTTCCGGGATAACAAGTCTAAAAGCAGTTTCCGCTGCAGCGGGATTTCAGGGGAAACTAAGTGATCAGATAGAAGCAGGAGTATTCGTAGATAATATTTTACAAACCCGTATCGGCTCACAGGAAATTTTACCATTGCTTTGGTATAGCGGAATAAAATTCCAGCCGGCTTCACATTTAAGTCTTCACCTGGAAACTGGTTATGTACTGGGACAACAGTGGCGATTTAAAATGGGAATAGAGTATCGAATAAAAAATCGATTCTTTTTTAGGACCGGTTTCGAGGTTCCTAATCTTCAAAGCTATTTCGGGTTGGGCTTTTTGGCTGATTCAGTTGAACTGGATTATGCATTGAGTACACATCCGGATCTGGGGATCACACACCAGGCTGCTGGCAGTTATTCCTGGCCATGAGCAAATACTTAATATTGATGTTCTTAGTATCTACTAATGCCTTATCAGCACAGAGTTATGATTTAACTGAAGAACTCGGGGAATATCTTTCTGATTATATACCACAATCAGAAGAAGAGCCGGTTGATCAACAATTCTGGGAAGATATCAAAGTAATCAATATTAACAATACTTCATTTCATGAATTGAGAAACATACCCTGGCTGACCGTTAACCAAATACACAATTTATTGGAATACCTGAAACAAAATGGGCCAATGGTAAGCCTATACGAATTGCAGGCTGTTCCGGGATGGGATCTGTCAACCATTCGCCTAACCCAGTCATTAATGAAAATTAACCGCTCAGCGGAAAATTTCGATGCCCGAAATTTTCAGGAACAAATCATGTATGACGGCGGAATTGAAATGCTGGTTCGCACCAAAAGAAGGCTTCAACTGGCAAGGGGATATACCGGTACTGACAAATCAGGGTTCCAGGGAGCACCGTGGTATTGGCTGGCTAGTTTAAGATATCGCAAAAAGGGAACCTTTGACCTCGGTATTAGGGCAGAAAAAGATCCAGGAGAAAAGTTTAATTGGAAACCTGCCTCTGGACTGTACGGTGCAGATCATATATCCATGTTTCTGACCCTGGAGAACAAAGGCCCTTTCAAACGGATCCTTATTGGTGATTTCACTGCCCAATGGGATCAGGGGTTAATTCTTGGCAGAGGACTTGGATTCCGAAAACAGGTAATTACTGGTCCCAGAAGGGTACATTCAGGCATCGCCCCACATACCGGTACCAGGGAGTTCGGGTACCAACAAGGCATAGGAATGGAAATACAGCTTGGAAATTTCCTGATAAGTGCAATCTATTCGCGTAGACTTCTGGATGCACAAATACTCCCGGGAGATACCATCTACAACCTGTCGAGGAGAATTCCCGCTATTATTGAAACTGGTCTGCACCGAACACCGGCAGAGATGGACCGAAGAAAGACCAGCACCCAAAAGGTAGCGGGTCTGCACCTTCAAAAATCCTGGTCATCGAATCTGGTAACCTCTCTGTCCACTCTTTACCAAAAGTTCTACCCACCATGGATACCAGACTATCGAAGGTATAATTATGACGCATTCAGGGGAAGTCAGAACATTAACTTCAGTGTTGGGGTCGAGTACCTCTGGAAAAACCTAAACTTCTATAGTCAATTTGCTACTAGTTCCAGTAAGGGTTGGGGAACGTTAGCCGGGTTAACCACCAGTCTTTCACACAACTTTTCAATGACCTTGCATTTCAGGAAATATACCAGGGATTTTCATGGGATTTTCGGCAGCGCATTTGGTGTAAACTCTCAAAATAATAATGAACAGGGGTTTTACTGGGCATTTCAATACATTCCAATGAAAAAATGGGTAATTGGGTATTATAATGATATTTATAAAACCGCAGGACCCACTTTTAGTATAGACGCCCAAGCGAACAGTATGGATCAACTGTTAAGGCTTCAGTACATACCAAATAAGAAGGGGTTGATAGATATTTACATGCGGCTAACTAAATCCCTCCTTAATACCCCAATACCCGGCAAATTCACACACGATCTGACTAACGCTGATAAATATAGTATTGGGTTTCGGGGGAAATGGCAGAGTGGCTCAAACATAACCCTCCAGGTTCGGGGGCAATACAGCAGATTCCGTTTTCAAGAAAGTATCACAGAAGGTAAAATAATTAGCAATCAGGTAAGTTATGGTCAAAATATTCTGAAAATAACCGGGAACATAGCCATTTTTGACACCGACGATTTCGAAAACAGGCAATATATCTACGAAAAGGATCTCCCCTACGGATTATCTGTACCATTCTTCCATGGGTTGGGAACCCGTTGGTTTTTGTTGATACAACTAAAAGCAGCTAGAAACCTTAGTTTATGGATGAAATTCGCCGAAAGCCGCTACTTTGACCGTAGCCACCTCAGTTCAGGCCCCGATAGAATTGATAGCTCCAAAAGAGCTGATTTAAGCCTACAATTACATTATAAATGGTAATTTATATATTTTATATTGCATTATTTTAATATAACCTGAACAGTATAATAGACCATGTCTCTGAAATCTTACATGTGAGAGAAACCCGGGGTTATGAGATGGGTAGTTGCACATAATTTTGAGATATTCGTTATGGTTTAACAAATAACTAAGGCTATGTTAGGAGTATTTTTAGGATTGTTTATCGGTTGTTCACTGGTGACCATTGGAATAGTGTATGTGATCTCTAGATATGTAGATCAACTATTCGATCGCCTTTAGTTTGTTAGACAGGTGTATGAAGAAAAGAAAGTCGCGTCAGAAATGACGCGACTTTTTTTATGTTAACTTCTGGGGTGAAATTCAGTAATCACCTGCCTCAAGTAGTCCCGATCCAGGTGGGTGTAAATTTCCGTAGTAGTAATAGATTCGTGACCCAGCATTTGTTGTACAGCTCTTAAATCAGCACCACCCTCCAATAGGTGGGTGGCGAAACTATGACGAAAAGTATGGGGGCTTACGGATTTATTCATTCCTGCTATGGACACCAAATCCTTAATCATTGTGAACACCGATACCCTCGAAAGACCTTTTCCCCTTTGGTTAAGGAATACAGTATTTTCATATCCGGGCTTCACGGGAGTATGGATTCGTACCTGGGTTATGTAAATATCCAGGTGCTTCAATGCGGAAGATCCAATAGGAACAAATCGTTCCTTATTACCTTTTCCGCGTACCCGCACAAAGCCTATATCTGAATGAATGTCACCCAGTTTGAGCCCCAGCAATTCGCTAACACGCAGTCCTGAACTATATAAAGTTTCAATAATTGCCCGGCTTCTGGTACCTGCTGCAGTTGAATGATCAATACTTTGGATAATCAATTCGATTTCGTGAACGTTTAAAGTATCAGGTAGTTTTCTTCCCAATTTGGGGCTTTCCAGCAAACTGGATGGATCCTCTGTAATGAAACCTTCAAAAAGTAGAAATCTAAAAAACGACTTTATGCCAGAAATAATTCTGGCTTGTGACCTGGCGGAAATACCGAGTTGCGCCAGATTCTCCAGGAAATCCTTAAGGGCTTCATAGGTAACAGCCATAGGAGAATGCAGCTTTCTCCCGGAAATAAATTGGGCCAATTTGGACACATCTCCGATATAAGCGTCAATCGAATGAATAGACATTGATCTTTCTAGACTTAAATAATTTTTGAATTGCTCTATCGCGGCTTCCCAGGTCATAGGGTTTGATTAATAAAGATAAAAATTAAGACATCCAAAATGACTTATATGATTTATATTTATCGCCATGAAAATATTGGTGATCAATGGGCCAAACCTCAATCTTCTTGGGGTTCGGGAAAAGTCAGTGTATGGCGATCAGTCGTTCGACAAATACTTTAATGATTTGGTAAACTACTTTCCCAATGTTGAATTGACCTATTATCAAAGTAATGTTGAGGGTGAACTAATTAATAAGCTTCATGAAGTGGGCTTTGATTTTCAGGGAATCGTGCTAAATGCCGGAGGTTACACCCACACTTCCGTGGCGCTATCGGATGCCATTGCTGCTATTAAGTCACCGGTAGTGGAAGTTCACATATCCAATGTTCATGCCCGTGAAAGTTTTCGACATACAAGCATGATCAGCAAGAATTGTATAGGAGTGATTGCGGGGTTCGGAATGGATAGTTACAAACTGGCGCTTCATTACTTAACTGATTCCAGGTCCGAATGATTACTATGTATACGGATGGTGCCAGCAGGGGAAACCCCGGGCCAGGGGGATATGGTACAATATTGATATACAAAAGTTACAGAAAGGAATTATCTGAAGGATTCCGGGAAACTACCAATAACCGCATGGAACTTTTAGCGGTAATCCGGGGCCTCCAGGCGCTTAAAGGGTCAGGACACCAGGTTCGGGTTTATTCGGATTCTAAATATGTAGTCGATGCGGTTAAAAAGGGCTGGCTATGGAATTGGCAACAAAAAGGGTTTAAAGGAAAGAAAAATGAAGATTTGTGGAAATTATTTATTCCACTATTTAAAAGAAATAAAGTCGATTTTCAGTGGGTAAAAGGACATGACGGAAATCCCCTTAATGAGCGGTGCGATGAACTTGCGGTAAATGCAGCACTAGGTTCAGAATTAATGGTTGATCAAGGGTTTGAATCATCAAACTGAGTTTCCTCCCTGGTTATTTTCACTCCTAGCCTGGTAAGTTCCTGTATAATCGGCTTGTAGAATTCCGCTGTAACCGGCACACATACACCCTTTTGCTTTAAGCTCCCGGAAAGCACCAATTTCGCTGCCACTGCCAATGGCCATCCTACGGTCTTAGACATCGCGGTTTGGTGATGATCGTCTCCAACCACTACCAGAGAGGTTATGTGTTTATGCCTTTTGCCATTCACTCGATACCCTACCTGGTGCTGCATCACTATCATATCCTTATCATCAGGCTCCAATTTCCACTTTTGTTCAAGAAGATGCTGAAGTACCACCGCCGGGCTGGCCTGTGCTAAATTGATAGGACGTCGCTCGAAAATCCCTAACCAGGTGAGTTGCTTCATTACTTGTCCATTTGGGTCAATGTTTAAATATTCACAAAGTTTGTCCTCCACTAATTTGGTAGGGTGATAGTACAGGAAAGTATTAATGAAATCCCTGTAGGTCATTTGCGGTAAATCTTCCAATTGGTAAGAATCGTCGGTTAATCCCAATTGAACCAATACGTTCCAGGCATCGCAAAAACCTGGACGACGTAATGTCCCGCGAATCATAGTTTCTACATTCTCTAACCCGTACAGCTCCCGATATTTCAGAGAATCCCGATTCGGATATCCTTCAAAATTTCCGTATCCGGCTACCTGGACTTGGTCAAGTCTGGTAAACACGCAATGATATGGAATATATTTATACTTCCCATTACGTATAAAACGTGCTGTTTCAGTACCTGCCAATACAACATTTCTTGGATTCCAGGTAAACTTATAATGCCAGGGATTATTATCGGACTCAGGGGCTATCAAACCACCGGTATAAGAGTTAAATGAAAACACCTCCCCCCCTTTCTTCAGCCTGATATAATCAAGAGCAGCCATAGCGGTCATATGGTCTAATCCGGGATCCAGGCCACACTCATTGAGTAGAAGAATCCCTTTATCCTTTGCTTCCGTATCAAGTTTTGCCATTTCAGGAGTTATATATGATGCCGTTAGCATCTGTTTGCCGTATTGTAAGCAGGTTTTGGCAACCTCAATATGGAATTTTACCGGTAGCAGTGAAATTACCAGGTCAGCGTTGAGCACCTCCTGCTCTCTTTGGCTCTGGTCGGTGACATCGAATGAAAAACCGGTGACATTGTCATACCCTAAAGCGCGCTGATTCGCCAATTGCTCTGAAATATCACCTACTCTGATCTGAATATCCAGCCCTGAGAGTCTGGCGAGATAATCGATCAATGACGGTACGGTTCGTCCCGCGCCTAGAATCAAAACATTCTTCATTTGTTTTTATTAAATATTTGGAATACTCAATCCTGATACCCTGCAGCCCGCGCAAATTTATGTTGGTACTGGTGGTAAAATTGTTGTTTGTCAGGGACACAAACTTATACTATATTACAAATACATCGAATTCACATATGCCTAAAAAAATAAAGTTTGATGTCTTTTTAGAGGAATACGATGATATTTCAACACTACCAGCTGATAGTCAGACCTTAATTAACCAGGCAATCAAAGCCTGTCAATCTGCATACGCAGTTTATTCAGGATTCTCAGTTGGTGCAGCGGTTCAATTGGAGAATGGTGAGATAATCCTGGGTTCGAACCAGGAGAATGCCTCTTTCCCGAATGGAATATGTGCCGAACGGGTAGCCCTTTTTGCCGCTGCTGCCAAATACCCTGCGATCCCGGTGCTGAAACTGGCGGTAGCTGCTATGGACCAAACCTCTGACTGGACCGACCCCGTATATCCATGCGGTGGATGCAGACAGGTAATGATTGAATATCAATTAATTCAAAAATCACCCATTGAAATTATTATGTATGGTTCAGCGCGTATGATCAGAGTGGCTCACTCGGTTGACATGCTCCTTCCATTCAGATTCTCAGCCAAACCTATGGATAACAGCACATGAAGTTTAATTTTAAACATTTAGATGATCCTTCGGACATTCTACTGGTGTATGAAGGAAAGTTCGACACAGAATCAACCAAAGCGGTACTACATTTAGCAGAACGCAACATTGACTCCCTTAAGGAAGATCCTACCATAAAACGAAAGGTTTTCAACGTACTGGTGGAGTGTCTTCAGAATGTGGTCAAACACGGGGAAAAACTGGATGATCCGAATCCGAAACATGGAACGGTACCGGTCCTGATGATTGGCCGGGAGAGCCAACACTACATTATCTCTTCTGGTAATGCTATGCGCTCTGATAATGTAAAAGATCTGAAATCCAGAATAGAAAAAATCAACACGCTGGACAAGGAGGGCCTGAAAAAACTTTATAAAAAGATCATGCGGAGTAATGATGTTTCAGATAAAGGAGGAGCCGGTCTGGGGCTGGTGGATATGGCTCGTAAATCCGGTGAAAAACTTTCCTATCATTTCAGTCCCCTAAAAGGAAAACTTTCATTCTTCTCGCTGAAAACTATTATACCTCGACAAATAACTAAATAACACGCCTGTAAGATATGAGGTAGATTGTGATTTGTAATCCTGGTGGTCCAACCTATTTTTGTTATATGTTGAAACATGTGAAGGAATTACAATATGAAATATTTAATAATTTTTACCCTCCTAATAACTTTTTGCGGACTTGGAATGTTTGGTCAATGCCACACCGAAGGTAGTGATGTTCAATGTGTAGAAAAGATAACCTCGGCTAATACTTTTGTCAAAAGCTATAAGTTGGACGCGGAACGGACCGGCGATATTGAATACTCATCCGTTCTGGTAAAAGACCTGCGTTACTACCTGAATCTTTGTGAAGAGGGGGAAGTTTCGAACAGTGTTGAAATCAATGTTTACGACAGCGCTAGAAAACTGGTTACCTCCAATAAATCGAGCAGCCAATCGTTAGTTCCCGAATTGTCTTTCACCTGTGCAAAAACCGGAATTTATTACTTTGTATTTAAGAAAGGTGTAGCCACTGCCCACTGCGGGATTGGAGCGCTAAGTTTCAGTAAGTAGTAAGGATCACCTGCCCCCTTCAAAGTAAAGGAACAAGGAAATAGAGTTGGAAGTTAACCGGTCTATGCCTTTGTTGTAGAAATTTGATTCAGATCCAAGATTATTAACTATTCCCCTGGAAAAACGGATCTCAGGCGAAAACTTAAAGAATGGGTAATATACATCGAGTCCAAATCCAAACTCGATTGCAATATCCGAATCCTTAATTATTAATTTATCTCCCTCTTTATTCAGGTCTTTTTTGCCCCCAACCCTAACTGAGGGATTGATTCCTCCAATCAAGTACATTCTATAGTTGCCCCGGCGTACTGACTTGTACTTAAGCAACAAGGGGAAACTCATGGTAACCGCTTCGATAATTTGAGTTTCTCGATTACCGCTGCCATAAGTATATTCGATTTTCCTTTCATTGATGCCGAATTTCGGTACCAGACGCAAATTCAGGAACTCTGCTAGCCTGAAATTCACTACAAATCCAATATTTACCGGGCCGTAGGTGACCGCAGGATTAATGGATATCACTGTGTCCATTTCTGGCGAAACAAACAGGTCCGAGTATTTTAAGCGATACTGAAACGACTCAATTCCCAGGTAAAAACCGTAATGCAGCCATTTATTATCATAATTGGGCAGATTTATACTTCGATCCCTCTGGCCGAAAGCCTGAGTACCAACCACTGATAGCAACAGTATCAGGGTTACTTTTTTGCAATATAGATCGAACTTACTCCGAAAGTGAGTGCTTTGCATATACAATTATTAAAACCGGCCTTTCTCAACTCCTGTAAGAATTCCTCACCGGTTGGAAAATGTTTAACAGATTCAGGCAAATAGCGATATGCCGAACTGTCATTGGAGATTACCCTGCCAATCTGTGGTAAAATTCCTCTAAAATACCATCCATAAATCTGCTTAAAAGGAAACTTTTGAGGTTTCGAGAACTCCAGAATAATTGCAGTTCCTTCCGGCCTCATCACTCTGTACATCTCCTGTAGGCCTCGGCCTAAATCCTCAAAGTTTCGTACTCCAAATGAAACGATGACTGCATCGAATTTATTATCCTCAAACTGCAGCTTTTCGCAGTCACCCAATAGCAATTCGACCTTATGATCCAGCTTTTTAGCTGCGATTTTACGCCGGCCAATCTCCAACATTCCCGATGAAATATCCACCCCAATAATTTTAGCGGGATCCATACTCAGAGCTTCAAGAGCGAAATCTCCGGTACCGGTTGCAAGGTCCAGAATGATTTTCGGTGATTCCGGAGCCAACAGCTTAATGGCCTGCTTACGCCAAAAAATATCAATTCCCAGGCTTAAAAAATGGTTCAAAAAATCGTAGCGCTTGCTGATTTTATCGAACATCTGCGCTACCTGTTCCTTCTTACTTCCTGAGTGTTGTTTGTAGGGAACTACATTCATCCAATGGTAAAATTACACTGATTTGTGAACTATACAGGGGGAATGACAATAAATAGCTTAAAAATTGCTACTGGCTTAGTATCACGAATTCAACCCTCCTATTGAGTTCCCTTCCATCAACTTCATCATCATTGCTGGCAATAGGCCGACTTTTCCCATATCCTTTTGTTTCCAATCGGGTGGGTGAAATTCCTTTATTTATTAAAAAATCAACCACAGCGCTGGCGCGCTTGACGGAAAGCTGAACATTATATTGATCCGATCCAATAAAGTCTGTATGACCAGCCAGTTCAATTCGCATATTCGGATTTTCCCGAAGCATCCGTTCTAACTTGTTTAGCTCGGCGAACGATTCCTGCTTCAAAGTAAATTTATCAAAGTCAAAATAAATGTTCCTCAGGATTGAACTCAATCCGGTTCTCAGCTTGTTAAGCTCAAAGGTCCTGGTTATTAACTGGGGTTGTCCGGTGGATGCAGGAAGGCTGATGGTTATGTTCTTGAACAAATAACCATCTTTCTCCATTGAAAGCATATATTCTGCCGCTTCAGGATGCACTACTGCCACGGTATATTTCCCGGTCGCGGATTTAACTACATTAAAAACTACATTGTCGCTGATCCGCCTTAGCTGTAGGGTTGCATCAAGTGGAGTATTGTCATCGTAATCATTGACCGTAATATTTAGGTTGACTGCCTTCAGTCCACTTTCATCATCCTGTCCTTTCTTCAGATAATTTTTAGGGCCTAGCCGCTCTTTGGTATTGATATCCGTGTATGGCACTGAAACCACATAAATATCGGTATACCCCATACCATCTTCACGAACGGATGCGTAGTATCCCCGTTTTCCCTCTTTTGTTCCAACGAAATAAATATCATCATCAGGCGTATTAATAGGGTAACCCAGATTCACAATGTTAGTCCAGCTGCTACTGGCACTGTCGAACTCCGTTTTGAAAATATCATACCCCCCCATGCCCATTCCGCCACGGCTGCTGAAGTAGAGGGTTTTGCCATCATAATCTATAAACGGGCTATCTTCATCATACTCTGTATTGATCGATGGACCCAAATTTGTTGCCGGCCCCCATTTGCCTTGGGAGTTCTTCAAACTGTAATAGATGTCCAGTTCTCCATGCCCTCCCGGACGGTCGCTGGAAAAAAAGACAATATCTCCGCTGTTAGAAACTGATAAAGATTTTTCACTAAATTCTGAGTTGATATTTGGACCGAGGGATTTCGGAGTGGACCAGACACTGTCCGGCATTAACTCTGATAAGTAAATATCGCTGGTACCGTCTTCAATATCTTTGTACAAGTACAACCGCTTACCGTCCGCTGATAAGGCAATATTACTATCATGGAATGGTGTATTGATCACTTCACCAATATTGGCTGCGCTTGACCATGTGGAATCCTGCTTGGTGGAAATAAAGATGTCTTCAAAGGCGAAGTTATCCGTATGCACATCGGGATTAAGATTACCGTCTTTCCTTCTGGTAGTAAAAATCAACATGGTTTCCTGCTCATTAACCACCGGGGCAAAATCATGCCACTCAGAATTCACTTTACTACCAATATTGACAATCGAGTAACCTTCGGGGTAGGTAGTAAATTGTATTCCGTTTTCGCATTCATATATCCTTCGGTCCACCATTTCACCAGGTATACGATCTGCCCCTACATAATCCTGGTCGTTTTGAGCTTTGATTTTGTACAATTGGTAATACTCAAGCGCTTTCTCGAACTCCAGGCTTAACTGATATCCCTGCCCGATAAGGTACAGAATGTCAAACCGGTAGGAAGGATCAAGTTCATATACTTTCAGGAAGTAATCTGTGGCCTGGTCCTTATTGGTGGTTTCCAAATGGACTTTACCGGCCATATAGTTGGCCTTTATGTTCGTGGGGTCCAGCTCCGCAGCCTGTATATAATAGGTTTTTGCCTCTTCAAACGCTCTCTGGTTGAAATAGATTTCATCGCCGATTTCTACGTAATCAGCGGCTGTTTGTGCGTCATCCTGACCATGGATGCTACTGGTCGAGGCAATTACACAAATTGTACAAAATATAAATATATAATACCTGTTCAACATGCGGCGATTCTTTTCAGTCTAACAGCCAATCGCTGGACAAAGATGGCAAGATAAACTAGTTTTAAAACATTTCAAAACTACCAAAGCCGGTGTCCTTATAAGACATAACTGACTTTTTGCAGTTTCCCAAATTGGACTTAAACCAGAATCGTGTTTTTAAATAACGATTATTTTTGGTTCTTTTGAATCGGTACCGCAAAAACTTCGAATGACTTTTAAGACAGCGGAATTTATTGTAAGTAATACTGACTATAAAAAATGCCCGCCCGGGGATAAACCGGAGTTCGCATTTATTGGCAGGTCAAATGTAGGAAAATCTTCCCTGATAAATATGTTGACCAACCATAAAAATTTGGCAAAAACATCTTCAAAACCGGGCAAGACCCAATTAATTAATCACTTTCTAATAGACAAAAGTTGGTATTTGGTTGACTTACCAGGTTACGGATGGGCAAAAGCAAGTAAGGGGCAAAAAAAGCAATGGCAAAAAATGATCACGGATTACCTTGTTGGAAGAAGTAATTTGTACCTTTTATTCATATTAATCGACTCTCGGCATACACCCCAACCAATAGATATGGAATTTATCAAATGGGCAGGAGAAAACGGCCTGCCTATCTCCTTAGTACTAACTAAAACCGATAAAATATCCAGTAATAAAGTATACAGCAATTTGAAACTTTTAGAAAAAAGACTGTTGCAAGACTGGGAAATCCTGCCAAAAATATTTCTGTCATCAGCAACCAATAAGACTGGAAAACTTGAAATTTCAGATTATATTCACGACGCTTCTAAAAAATGATCCAAGGCAATGGAATTGAAAGATCTAGCTGCTATTTCAGGGAAACCTGGACTGTATAAGATTATTAAACCGGCAAGAGCCAGTATAATTGTGGAAAGCTTTGATCACCATAGAAAGAAGATGGTTATTTCTGCAAATCAGCGGGTTTCTGTTCTCGATGAAATATCTGTGTATACCAATAATAGTGAAGGGTCGACACCTTTGATTGATGTTTTTCAAACAATTTATCGGGAATATGGCCTGGAGCAAGCATTGGATGATGACGCAACCAATGCTGAATACCTTTCTTTCTTTAAAACAATTCTTCCCGAATATGATCAGAGCCGTGTATACGCCTCGGATATAAAGAAAATTATTCGCTGGTATTATCTTTTGCTAAAGGAATCACCGCAGCTGATTACTGGCGCATCGTCAGAAAAAGACGAAGAGGAGTAACATTTGATTAGTGCAGACTTTCAGCCTTTGCAACCATTGCTTTTGAACCAATGAATAATGGGCAGCGTTGGTGCATTTCCTGAGGTACTATCTCCATGACTCTTGAATTCCCGGTACTGGCTTTGCCTCCTGCCTGTTCAACCACGAAAGCCAGTGCATTACATTCGTACATTAACCTAAGCTTGCCATCTGGATATGTGGGGGTACCAGGATATATATAAATTCCTCCTTTTAATAGATTCCGGTGGAAATCAGCTACCAGGGATCCGATGTATCTGGCAGTATGGTTGTTTTCCCGACAGTAGTTAAGGTACTGGATAAGAGCATCAGAGAAATTTAATGAGGCAGCTTCGTTTATAGAGTATATCCTACCCTCCTCAGGAATGATCAAATCCTGATGGCTTAAAAAATACTCACCCAGAGTCGGCTCATAGGTAAATCCGTTTACACCTTTCCCGGTGGTGTACACCAGTATAGTACTTGACCCATACAACAGATACCCTGCTGCCACCTGGTTGATCCCTGGCTGTAGCACATCCTCTGAAGTGACTGGAGAGCCAACTGGTGATAGTCTTCTGTATATTGAAAAAATGGTTCCTATTGATACGTTGACATCTATATTGGAAGAACCGTCCAACGGGTCTATAGCGATTATGTATTTTCCTTTATTATGCAGGTCAATAACATGCTCATCCTCCTCGGAAATAATCGCACAGGCCTCTCCACCTTTGGTTAGTGCCCGTATAAATCGAATGTTGGCTAATACATCCAACTTCTGCTGGTCCTCTCCCTGGACATTATCAGCGCCTATACTTCCTGATAGATTAACCAGCCCGGCTTTGTTCACCTCTCTGTTCACTACTTTTCCTGCCAAGGCAATATCTCTTAATAATTGAGACAGTTCACCAGTGGCATAAGGGAAATCGTCCTGAAACCTTTTAATAAATCGGTCAAGGGCAGTACCAATTGGCAGTCCGATTCTGGAATCTTCCATAAATTAATTTTCTAGGTTGTATTATATTTCCACCATTTTGAATTTACTTAACAGTGCGCTTAAAATTAGTATTTAAATCCCTAGTGGAAAAATGAAAGTATTCAAATTTGGCGGGGCAAGTGTACGCGATGCGCAGGCAGTAAAAAATCTGAGGGATATTATCGGCAACCAGGGGATGCCCCCGTTAACTATCGTTGTTTCGGCGATGGGCAAAAGCACCAACCTTTTAGAAAAGCTGCTGGAACTCAGTATTTCCCATAAGGTCTATTCCAATCAATTTGAGCAATTCAAGATATTCCACAATAACATCTGTCAAGAATTATTTAATGACCCCGAACACCTTGTTTTTCAAAAACTGAAGCAGTTGTATGCACAGCTAAGCGAGTGTCTGGAAAACCCTGAAACTAACACTGACAAGATGTATGACCGGGTGGTCAGCTATGGTGAATTATCATCCACCCTGATCGTGCACACTTATCTTATAAGTACTGGAATAGATTGTCAACTGTTAGACGCACGTGATCTAATAAAAACTGATAGTAACTATCGGGAGGGCAATGTAAAGTGGGATTTAACCGGATCGGCGGTAAACCAGCACATCAACCAAAACAGCCGTTACCTAACTCAAGGGTTCATAGCGATGGACGAACATGGGCATTCGATCACTTTGGGCCGGGAGGGCTCGGACTTCACCGCAGCTATTCTTGCATCCTGTCTGAACGCAGAATCAGTGACCATCTGGAAGGATGTTCCGGGCGTGCTCAACGCAGATCCCGACCTTTGGAAGGATACGGTTAAGTATGATGTCTTATCCTATGGTGAAGCTGCTGAGATGACCTACTATGGGGCCTCGGTGATTCATCCCAAAACCATACGTCCACTGGCGGTTAGGAAAATCCCACTGCTGGTTAAATCCTTCTACCACCCCCAGGCATCAGGTACTATGATAATGGAAATCCAGCATGAAAAATTGGAACCAGCTATTATTTTCAAAAAAGGCCAATGTCTTATTTCCTTTCAAATGCGTGATTTCAGTTTTATTAACCAGAGCAAACTCAACCTAATATTCCGCCTGTTCGAACAATTTGATATTCAAGTAAATATGATGCAAAGCTCAGCGATCTCGTTTTCTGTTTCTGTTGATAGCCCCGATTCCAGCATGAAGAATATTATTAATAGCTTAAGCGAAGAGTTTGAAATACTTTATAATGACCACCTTGAGCTTATTACCATTAAAAATTACCGGCAATCACTTATTCCTGAAGTCATACAGAACCGGATAGTATTGCTTGAACAAAAAACCAGAAAGAATTATCAGGTGCTGGTCTCAACCAGAAATTCCGAATAATCAACTATACTTGTCTGCAATGGATTCAATACTGGCAAGATAACCCTGCCCAAACAGGTTCAAGTGCACTAACAAAGGGTACAGATTATAAATGTCAAACCGCTCCTTATAGCCGGCGGTTAAAGCAAAGGATTGGTTATATGCCTGGTAAAACGAAGCATTGAATCCGCCAAATAGAGTAGTGAATGCAAGTTCAATTTCCCGGTGCCCGAAATAAACAGCCGGGTCCAGTAAGCAAGGTTGCCCCTGGAGGCCGGACATAATGTTGCCACTCCAAAGATCACCGTGAATAAATGCCGGAGACTCACGCAGCAGATGATTGTCCAGATTTCCAAATAGTCTTTCGAGGCTTCCCGCTGCTTTTTTTGGAATTAGGCCGGAGGAACATGCCAGGTTAAATTGAGGTTGCAGTCGTTCAGATTTGAAGAACTCCAGCCAATCACTGTGGAGTTTGTTTGATTGGGGCAGTTTCCCGATGTAGTTATCTTCGTGCCAGCCGTAATCAGAGGCAGTTACCTTGTGCATTGCTGCGAGACCAGTGCCTAGTGCCTCCCAATAATCAGAGGAGTAACCGGATGATGCTACATACTCCAATAACAAATAGCTGGCACCTTCCGCTTCACCGGTATGTATTGGCCTTGGTATCATGAGTTGGCAGTTAGCTGCTAACGCCGATAACCCCCGAAGTTCCTTTTTGAACATATCCACGTACCCGGGGAGATTAGACTTTATAAAATAGTCGCCCTCGGTAGTCTGTAACCTGTAGCATTGATTTATACAACCACCACCTACCGGATTATAACTGATTAGCTTAACTGAACCGCTAATAGATTGCTTTAATATTTTGTTTAGTGAATGGCTGTTCATCCAGTCAATTGTATGCTACTTAATTAGTTTGCCGTCAGATACTCGATCAGCTTTTGGTTACAATCATCAAGTATATCAAAAACCTCCTGAAAGCCTTCCGGTCCACCGAAATACGGATCAGGTACTTCCAGAGTTTCCGGATCATTTTGAAACGAGCGCAACAGACGTATCCCTTGATGAACAATCCCGTGCTTTTTGGCCAGGGCTTCAATTCGATGAAGGTTGTGGTAATCCATTGCAAGTATTATATCGAACCTGTTAAAATCCTCGACCACAAATTGCCTTGCCTTGTGCAATACTTTCACACCATTGATCCTGGCATTCTCCGTTGACCTGGCATCTGGTGATTCCCCAAGATGATACGCCGAGGTACCGGCAGAATCCGCCATAAATTTGGCTGATAGCCCGGTATCGGCTGTTTTCTTTTTGAATATTGCCTCCGCCACTGGTGACCGGCAGATATTACCTAAGCACACAAATAAAACATTATTCATTTATCCCTGAATTAGTTATGGTAATTCCCATTTTATTACTATTTTGATCCCCCGACAAAGGAACTCATTTTTTACAGCTAAACACACCACTTTTTGCAAAGTAACCAAGTTGTCGGACCTGTTAACAGAAATATATCTTTCCTGATTAAATATGGGACATTGGTAGCGGTGCTGTGTATAAACTATGCCCTGAATAATCCTGCGGAACAAGCTATATTGAGTACAATATCAGATTATGAACAGGAATTATCAAAAAACAAACACAAAATTATTCCCGTTTATCATTTGATTATCAGCATTTTATAAAATTTTTAACGAATCTTTTAAAAATTTTACTAGTTAGGGGTTACCTAATTCTAACAACTAGTATAAATGAATGCATAACACACAATTCATACACCTGTTTAACACTTTTACCGAAAAGCCTTCTTTAATTAGAAGGTTTTTCTTTTTTTAGGCCTTACCACTACCTTTTCATAACCCCGAATGGAATTTATTAAGGTCAACCGGCAACACGAGTTACACATTGCACTTGTTGAATTAAACCGTCCAAAAGAGCTAAATGCCCTTAATCTCCAACTTATGCAGGAGTTGAGGGATACCCTGACAGCTTTAGACGATGATATAAACGTGCGGGTAATTATAATTACCGGTAATCAGAAGGCATTTGCAGCTGGTGCGGACATAAAGCAAATGGCAGATAAAGGGGCCATTGACATGCTTAAAATTGACCAGTTCAAGACCTGGGATCAGATTAGAAAAGTCCAAAAGCCTTTAATTGCCGCGGTTTCAGGATTTGCATTAGGGGGAGGTTGTGAACTTGCAATGATTTGCGATCTTATTATTGCTTCGGAAACAGCGAGGTTTGGACAACCGGAAATAAAGATTGGAGTAATGCCAGGTGCGGGTGGAACCCAACGATTAACCAAAGTCATTGGAAAAGCGAGAGCCATGGAGATGGTACTAACCGGCAAGTTTATTTCGGCTGAAGAGGCACTTAATTACGGTTTAATAAATAAAGTTGTTCCAGTCGAGTCTTATCTGGGAGAAGCTTTAAAACTAGGTAAGACAATCGCTGAGATGTCTCCGATTGCCGTGAGATTGGCAAAAGAATCCGTTAACAAGGCTTTTGACAGTGATCTAGACACTGGTCTCCAATTCGAACGAAAGAATTTCTATATGCTGTTTGGCTCAAATGACCAGAAAGAAGGCATGGATGCGTTTATAAACAAGCGAAAGCCTAATTTCCAGGGGGACTAGTTTACATTGATACCAAAACCCGCCGTTAGCAGGTTGTACTGATTGAAAGAATATTCACCGTGCAGCGTGAAAACGGCCAGTTTGATTCTCATCCCCACGGTAGCTTTAAAGTTCTGGTAGGAGTTATTTGCATGAATAGGATCAACTAAAATCTGGTTTGGCCTTATTTCATAGGTGCCCAGTACATCCAGGTTAGAAATGATTTGATTGTAGCCAAGCCCGCCATAGAATGTCAGCACCGAAATGTCATAAGAAACCAGACCTTCAAGGGTCCATGATTTTAAATTCTGAGCGCCAATTTGACCTTCACCATCAAAAGTATCACTAATATTTATTTCGGTATTAACGTTGGTATACCCGCCAAATATTGAGAAGTCGATTAATAGTTCATCTCCTGAGGGGAAATAGTTGTTTAAG
>BQJT01000084.1 GCA_021604845.1 Cyclobacteriaceae bacterium | reverse complement strand
CAAAACAATTCGCCCCTTAAAAGACGGCGTGATCGCTGATTTCCATGCTGCTGAGCACATGATTCGCGGTATGATAAAGATGATCGACAACAACAAGAAGCGGTTGTTTCCCGCTTCTCACCGGATGGTGATTTGTATACCCTCCGGGATCACCGAGGTTGAGAAAAGGGCTGTTCGGGATTCTGCGGAACACGCCGGTGGTAAGGAAGTGTATATGATCCAGGAACCACTGGCAGCAGCCATCGGTATTGGAATTGACATAGAACAACCGATTGGATCAATGATCGTGGATATCGGCGGAGGTACCACTGAGATAGCAGTGATTGCCCTGTCAGGGATTGTTGCAGACCAGTCAATAAGAATTGCCGGGGATACTTTTAATAAAGATATCCTTGATTATATGCGTCGCCAGCACAATTTGTTGATCGGAGAAAGATCCGCGGAGAAAATAAAGATCGAGGTGGGCTCGGCACTGACCGAATTGGATGATGCACCTGATGACTACGAAATTAGAGGAAGGGATCTGATGACCGGTATACCAAAGGTAATCAAGATATCCTACTCGGAAATCGCATTTGCCATAGATAAATCTGTTTCGAAAATTGAAGAAGCTGTATTACGTGCTTTGGAAATTTCCCCACCAGAGTTATCAGCAGATATTTATGACAATGGTATCCATCTTACCGGAGGAGGCGCCCTGTTGCGCGGGCTGGATAAACGCCTGGCGCTAAAGACAAAATTACCCATACATGTTGCGGAAGACCCGCTTAGAGCTGTGGTAAGAGGCACAGGTATCGCTCTTAAAAATTTGGCTTCTTTTAAAGCTGTGCTTATGACCTAAGATTGGTAAATGCTCCGATTATTCCAGTTCATTGTAAGATATCAGGCCTTTTTATTTTTTATTGCCCTGGAAGTCCTATGCTCCTGGCTGGTAGTACGCAATAATAGATATCAAAACGCAGCATTCTTCAATTCCTCAAATAGCGTAGCCGGAGGAATTCACAATTTCAATGACAACATTAATGGATATTTTGATCTTAAACAGGTCAATGATCAGTTAGTGGCTGAAAATGCAAAGCTGCAGACCCAATTGGCAAGGGTTCAGGATCAATTTGAAAAGCATGAACTTAACAGATCCCTAAACAGCCTTGATTCAGGTCAATACAATTATATTCCCGCCAAAGTGATCAACAATTCAACCAGAAGAATTGCTAACTACATTACCATAAATAAAGGCAGGGCAGATAAGATTCTTCCCAATATGGCGGTAATAAATCATCAGGGAATTGTCGGTAAGGTTAAATCGGCCTCCGCCAATTTTGCCACCGTGACTTCAATTTTGCACCCGGATGTACTGACTTCGGCTTTATTGAAACGCTCCAATACCCTTTGTACAGTTAAGTGGGACGGCAGAAACCCCGGTAAGGCACAGGTGCTCTACGTACCTCGACACGTCAATGTAACTTTGGGTGATTCGGTAGTCTGTTCCGGATTCAATGCAGTGTACCCAGCCGGCGTGCCCATTGGAATAATATCAAAAGTTGATATAAAAGAGGAAAGTACTTTTTATGATATTGAGCTGGATTTCACCACTACTTTCGATCAGTTAGCTTTTGTATTCGTGGTGTCTAATACCATGAAAGCTGAAAAGGATTCGGTGGAACTGTCGATAAGATAACCCTATGAACAATCAACACATACCGGGTATTATCATCTCGTTCATACTTTATCTGTTACTACAGGTAACGGTGGTTAGGAATATGGTGTTATTCGACACCGCGTTCTGCTATGTCTATGTAGCTTTTTTAATTCTGTTACCGTTCGAAATCAGGCCGGTACTGCTGATGATAATTGCCTTTCTGTGTGGTATAATGATTGATATTTTTTATGATTCCCTGGGTATTCATGCAGCAGCCTGTGTACTGATTGCCTTTATCCGACCATTTTGGACCAAAACTGTTCCTCCCAGAGGCGGGTATGAAATGGGCATGAAGCCAACAATCAGAATTATGGGATTTAGCTGGTTCCTTACCTTTACTTTGCCGTTAATACTAATACACCATCTAGTGCTTTTCTTCGTTGAGGCAGGAGGTTTGCACTTATTCGGATTTACCTTGGTTAAAGTAATATCAAGTACCATTTTGACTTTTTTAGTTATGGTAATTCTTCAATATTTGTTTTACCGGTCGACTAGAGGGCTATGACAGACAATCGCTCTAACATCATTCGGGTTACCTTCATTTTGATAGGTACCATGTTTATTATCAAACTGTTCTTCATACAGGTTCTGGATGAGAACTACCGTCTGGCAGCTGAAAACAACGTTATGCAGCGTCTGATTCAATACCCCTACCGCGGTTTGGTCTACGATCGTAACGGAGAATTAATCGTCTACAACAAACCGGTTTATGACCTGATGGTAGTCCCCCGGGAGGTGGTAATGGAGGATAACTCCGAATTCTGTAAGCACCTTGCAATTACCCCGGAGGAGTTTGAAGAAAAAATGGAGAAAGCCCAGAACTATAGTTGGTATAAACCCTCCATATTCTTAAAACAATTTTCCAATGAAGGGTTTGCCGCAATGCAGGATCTTCTGGTGGATTACCCTGGCTTTTATATAATTCCCCGGACGGTCAGGGCTTATCCGTTTAAAGGGATGGCTAACGCTTTAGGCTATATAGGAGAGATTAGCAAGTACAAATTAGAGCGCGACACTACTAAATACTACCGGCAGGGAGATTATGTTGGAATAAGCGGTATGGAAGCCAAATACGAAGAACCATTGCGGGGAAAAAGGGGTGTCAAATATCGAATGGTTAACGTAAGAGGCCTTGAGAAAGGCTCGTTTAAAGAAGGTCAATGGGATACACTTCCAAAGATTGGAGATAACCTGATCAGTACCATTGACATTAATTTACAAGAATATGCGGAAACATTGATGGAAGGAAAAGTAGGCAGTGTAATTGCCATCGAACCTGCAACTGGCGAAATACTCAGTTTTGTTTCTGCTCCATCTTACGATCCAAATTTACTTACTGGCCGCAGTTATAGCGAGTACTATAAAAAATTGTCTCTTGACAGTCTGAAGCCGCTGTACAACCGGCCGCTAATGGCCATGTACCGACCAGGATCGATCTTCAAGATAATACAAGCTTTGGTAGCCCTGCAGGAAGGAGTTATCACTGAGAATACCAGGTTACGTTGTAACAGGGCAATAATTGCTTGCCACGGTCCGCATACTTATGAAAACCTGAAAGGAGCTATTACTAAATCATGTAACCCGTATTTCGTACAGGTATCACGAAAAATGATTAATCAGGGAGTAACAG
Source organism: Cyclobacteriaceae bacterium (assembly GCA_021604845.1). Taxonomy (GTDB): domain Bacteria; phylum Bacteroidota; class Bacteroidia; order Cytophagales; family Cyclobacteriaceae; genus SZUA-3. Next base: position 16,226 of record BQJT01000084.1, on the reverse strand, counting down.
ACAACACCTATGAAGACACCAGGATCGGGCTGGATAAATGGCGGGATCATGTTGCAAGTTTTGGCTTAGGTTCTCCGTTGGGAATTGATCTGCCTAATGAAAAGGGGGGTATGATACCAAATGTTGCTTATTATGATAATGCCTACCAAAGCAAGAATTGGAAGTTCAGCAACATTCAGTCTATATCAATCGGGGAAGGAGAAAACCTGGTGGTTCCACTTCAAATGGCCAACTTCGCAGCCATTATGGCCAACCGGGGATACTACATTACGCCTCATCTGATCAAGGCTATCGGAGAGAACAAAGAACCTCTGGCTGAATATCAGAAGAAGAATTACACCACTGTTGATTCAAAATTCTTTGATGTTGGCGTGGAGGCGATGGCGGAAGTGGTTCGCAGCGGTACCGGTCAGTACCGTGCCAAACTTGCAGACATCGAAGTATGTGGTAAGACCGGTACAGTGCAAAATAAGGATAGACCGGACCATTCGGTATTTATTGCATTTGCCCCAAAAGATAACCCTAAAATTGCCCTGTCAGTATATGTTGAGCATGGCGGCCAGGGAGCTCGGGCCGGTGCTGCAATTGCCGGACTTATGATCGAAAAGTACATCAATGGATGTACGGATCGAAATTACATGGAGGATTACGTTCTAAACGGAGAATTCATCTATTGAAGAGAACTGATGACATAAAAGCCAGTAAGCTTGACTGGTTGACCATATTGATTGTGATAGCCCTGGCTCTTGCCGGCTGGTTAAATATCTATGCTGTGGTTTATGACAGTCAGTTGGATCAGAACATTTTCGATCTCAGCTCGAATTCAGGCAAGCAAATTTTATGGTTTGGTATTTCTATAATGGTGGTGTCCCTGATCATGATCATGGACTTCCGGTTTTTTGACTCGTTCGCCTATCCGATATATGGTCTGGTGGTTTTGCTGCTGGTTTCGGTATTGGTATTTGGTACGGTAGTAAGTGGATCCAAATCTTGGTTCGAGTTGGGTTTTATTCGATTTCAGCCGGCAGAATTCGCAAAGTTTGCCACGGCATTGGCGGTGGCAAAATTCCTTGGTAAAGCCCAAATTAAAAGAGACCAAATCAAATCCTGGGCATTGGCGATTATGCTGGTGGGAATTCCTGCCGGGTTGATAGTACTACAAGGCGACACCGGGTCGGCTCTGGTTTTCAGTGCATTTGTAATTGTTTTTTACCGTGAAGGGCTTTCACCACTATTGGTACTGGTGGGGATTATCGCAGTATTACTTTTCGTTTTGACACTGCTTGTTGGCCAATTCTATTTGATCCTGGCCATTATAATAGTCGCGGCAATTCTAACCGCAATAGGGAAAAGAACCAGTAAAAAAATACGAACTGTGGTGGCAATAGCGGTGGTAACCATTGGAGTGGTAATGAGTGTTGATTACATAGTAAATAACGTATTGCAGCCGCATCAGCAAAACAGGGTGAAAGCATTTATTAATCCCGAAGCTGACCCGTTGGGTTATGGTTACAATGTAACCCAGTCAAAGATTGCCATCGGGTCCGGGGGGTTCACTGGAAAAGGATTTTTAGAAGGAACCCAGACCAAATTTGACTTTGTGCCGGAACAAAGTACTGATTTTATTTTTTGTACTATCGGTGAAGAACACGGATGGCTTGGTAGTTTTATTCTTGTCTCTTTGTTTGTGACATTGCTACTCCGTATCGTTTTTATTGCTGACCGGCAAAAATCGAACTTTTCAAGAATCTACGGATATGGTGTAGCCAGCATTCTTTTCTTTCATTTTGCGGTAAATATAGGAATGACCATCGGGTTGTTTCCGGTAATCGGGATACCATTGCCGTTTTTCAGCTATGGAGGATCCTCACTACTGGCATTCAGTATTCTGATTTTTATTTTATTGAAGATGGATGCTCATCGTATGCAGGTCCTGGTTCACTAAAGCGCTTGGACACCACCGTTATAAACTCCTTTACCGCCTCACCTTCCATATTCCATTGCATTCGGAGGCTTGATTTTTGGTCCAGAACCTCTATCGCTTCAGTATAACTACTGCACTGGTCCACCAGATCAAGCACCTGGTTAAACTCAATGGAGTTTCCGCCATATAATTCGTTAATAAACCGGTACTTCTGGTTTATATTGAGGTCCTTTTTTAAATTATCGACTTTATCCACCTGCTTGTTCAGTTTGTCTGCCAAAGTGATTTGGTCCTTTTGCAAGGCATCATTCAATGAAGTGACTTCCTTGGTAAATCGCTGGTTAACACTTTTAAGGTTATCTTCGACAACATCTTGTGAACTGGCATCTTTCTGCTTGTTCCAAAGACTCTGAGTATGAATTGCCACTACTTTGGAAAATGCTAAAGCATATTCACTGGTAGACTCCCACTGCTCCCATTGTTCAGCCTTTGCACTTATTTGATTGCGAAACTCCTCGAGCTCAACCTCTTGCCTCTTCTCAACCTCCCACTGATCAATCAGTTCCTTTAGAAAACCCTGATTGATTCTGATAAATTTTTTAAGTTTGGATAATTCTGATAACCTCATTCTCCCCATTCTTGTAGGCCACAGGAGGTTCTCAAAGAAATAAGAGGGACTGAATACCTGGTAGATGGTTTCTTCAACGGCTTGCTGCAACAAAGGTCGGAGGCTACTCTTATCCAATTTTATATGTCTGGAAAGGACTTCCATATATGCTTTCAGCGCATTCTTTACTGACGGTGCCTCATGATCAAAATAAGGGTTTTGCATCTTACTCACTTCTGCCTCCCATTGAAGAAAGATAGTCCTTAGCAGGTTGAAATTGATCTGTTCCGGATTGCACAATTGCTTGAGGTCGTTTCCGAACAAATATGGGTTGTCCTTAAAAGCGGTATCCAGAATGTTGTTTGTATAGGAAGCGCAATATGACTTGATATAATCCCTGTTTATACTTCCGTGATTGTTCATGACCTATTAGAATAACTTTAAAAAAAATTTGGGTAATCTTTAATGTAAAATTAAAAATTCTCAACATTTATCATTGCTAAAAATCCCTTTACCAGGGATACCCTTATAATAACCCTGAAATTTCGGAAATATTATCCGAAACCCTTAACCAGACCATCATTTACTGCATGAGAGCGGTGGTAATTTTGGTAACTTAACACCAACGATGATAGCCAAGACCAGAGGTGTAGTATTGAAATTTATCAAGTACCGGGATACTTCGATTATCGCCAGTATCTACACGGAACATCAAGGACTGCAGAGTTATATTGTGAATGGTGTAAGGTCAGCAAGATCCCGGCGTAATAAAATTGCCCTGTATCAGCCTTTGACCTTGCTTGATCTGGTAGTTTACTATCGCGAGGGCAGATCGATAAACCGCCTTTCAGAAACCCGATGTAGTCACCCGTTTTGTTCGATTCCACTGAATCCAAAGAAGTCTGCTATTGCTCTATTTATAGTGGAAATCTTATCAAAAACCCTTAAGGAGCAAACAGAAAACCGGCAGTTGTTTGATTTTATCTGGCAGTCAATTCTGCAATTCGACGATGAATCATACTCGCCGGAAAACTTTCATCTGATTTTTTTAGTAAAATTGACCAGATTCCTGGGATTTAGTCCGGGTAACTCCTCCGAGTTATTCGAAGAATTAAAAAACGAATTGGATCATACCTGGATTCAGTCAGCTGAAGCAAATCGCATGAACCAGTTGCTTAACAGCAGCTATCAGGATACACCCCATCTAAGCAATCAACAAAGGATTAATCTATTGAACGTATTGCTGTCGTTTTACCGGCTCAATGTTGAACAATTTGGCCTGGTAAAATCGGTTAAGGTCTTAACTCAGGTTTTTAGGTAGTACTGTCTTTAGTCAAGGTGATTGATCTTTCAACCGTATTAAACGGCCCCTCGATGGGGTTTCCGCTGCCATCGATCAATTCCAACTTAATAGTATTCTCTCCATCCGGCAATCCCTTAATAAAATGTGGCACCCATTTATCTATCAGGAACTGCTCGCCATTAATGGTGGCGCGAACCTTGTTACCGCTGGCAGATAACTCCGTGTTTACCAGGTAAAAATCCAATAATACTTTCTCTGTATCGGCCCCTTTATATTCCCCTTTGGGCCGGCTGTAAAACATGTGCTCGCCGGTGAGATCCACAGGATCAGCCTCCCCCTCTCCCACTGAGAATTGTCTTAGTACATATGCACCATAATGCTTAAGACTTTCGTGATAAGAACGGGAAAGAAACGATAATACTACGTGGTTTCCATCCTCAAGCTCCAATTGATAGTCTGGCTCATAAAGCGCGTGGTACGGTTCACCGTCTACAATCAAATGAATATGCTGACCCTTACCGGAATTAGCACATTGCTTGGTATCTGCATCCAGTGTTTGAGCAGTAAGCTGATAATTCTTGATATTATACTGGAAATTAATATTACCATCTTTGTAGTTTGTTTCTCCCAATGGCTCAATCATTTCCAGTAACGCATCGGGAAACTCAGGCGATATTACCTCGACCAAAGAAATCTCCGGTGAGGCGGCAGGTTGATCGGCCTCTTGTTGCGAGGTTCCTGAGTCCTGGGATTCCTGACTGGATCCACAGCCTGCAAGAACCAGGGGAAATATTATTATCAAAATTGAAAAGAAATTCCTGTTCATTTCGGTTGAATTTTGTTGTGAATAAAGATATTATAAATTAGATATTTATTTCATTAGCTATTTTAAGTCCGGACGTCCATGGGACCTAACAAAACAAAGTTATGGTAATTGCGGCACATGCCTATGATATCCTATGAATAAAGCAAAGAAGATTCGTTACTTTATTTTTCTAAGGGACGTACTTGCCTTGTCTTTAACTGCATTTGGTGGGCCACAGGCCCACCTGGCCATGTTATTTGATACCATGGTAAATAAACGGAACTATCTAACCGAAGATGAGTTAATTGAATTACATGCATTGTGTCAAATTCTACCTGGCCCAACATCCACACAGACCATTACCGCCCTGGGTTTTAAAATGGGAGGCCCGAATCTGGCATACTTAACATTGCTAATATGGATGTTGCCCGCTGTTTCAATTATGATAGCTGCCGCTATCGTCATTTCAACTTTGCAGGATCGAAATATCTCAATTGCTTTCACTAAGTATATACAACCGATGGCGGTAGGTTTTGTGACCTACGCTGCCTATAAAATAAGCATTAAGGTAGTACACACCCATTTGGCCATGGGTCTTATGATTATCGCTGCTGTGGTTTCCTATTTTATTAAGAACCCGTTGATCTTTCCAATTATTATGCTGATTAGTGGATCAGTAACTGCTTTGAACTACAAGGCGCACCCACGGCAAGATGATAAGCGCCTGAAGATTGATTGGAAGAATTTTATTCTATGGGCCGCGGTGTTGGCATTTTTTGCAATTCTGGGGGGAATCACTCGTGAAAGGACGGTATTGATTTTTGAAAATTTCTATCGCAATGGCAGTTTAATATTTGGGGGTGGTCAGGTGTTGATACCCCTGTTATATACCGAGTTCGTAGAGTTTAAACACTATCTTACTTCCGAGGAGTTTCTTACCGGTTTTGGAATAGTTCAAGCATTACCCGGTCCGGTGTTCTCCTTTTCTGCTTATATCGGGGCACTTGCGATGCGGGACCAGGGAATATTCTGGGAAGTGATCGGAGGGCTGATTGCTGCCGCTGGTATATTTCTTCCGGGTACTTTCCTGATATTTTTTGTCATCAGGTTCTGGGAACAACTAAAAAAATACCGGGTGGTAAAAGCATCTCTCGAAGGCATCAATGCGGCTAGCTCGGGACTGGTGATTGCCGCTGCATTCATATTATTTCAGCCTATTGAAAATGATGCCAATGTCATCAATATAACAGTGCTTATTTGCACCTTCATTGTACTTATGTTTACCAGGATTCCAGCCCCATTTATCATTTTGGGGGGTCTTGTTGCTGGTTTAATATTTTGAAGTCAGCCTGCTTCCCTTTGCCGTAACTTTAAGTTGACAGACAACACCAAGAGGTACTGCCAAATTAGGACTCTGATGTCCGAAAGGAAAACCAAAGCCAATTGGAATAGTGGTTTGCTGAAAATGGCTGCTTATGACACCCATCGCATCTTTACCAAATTGCAGGTTCCCCTCTTTCATTTTAGTAAGATGTCCTACCATCAACCCCGCAAGGTTGTCCAGTTTTCGGCTTCTGGCTAGCTGAATCATCATGCGATCCAGGTGATATAAGTATTCATCAACTTCTTCCAAAACCAATATCTTACCTTCAGTGTTTATGTCCGATGTTGTTCCTATCAGGTGGACCAGTAAAGAAAGATTTCCTCCTACCAGTGCTGCCTCTGCTGTACCTGTCCGGTTGTAACGGCAAGCAGGAGCTTCCAGGATAATTTCACCCTCGAACAAGGCCTTTCTTAGACTTTCCGCATCACGCTCAGCTCCCTGGTTGTTGAAAAGCTGGGGCATTGAACTGTGTATACCGGCGATCCCAAATTGCTGAATATGACACAACAATGCAGTTACGTCACTAAACCCACAAATCCACTTAGGATATTTGCGCAAGCCGGACAAGTTCACCGAATCCAGTATACGCGATGTGCCATAGCCGCCACGAGCGCATAAGATTGCTTTTATACTTTCATTGTCCAGGGCCCATTGCAGGTCATTGAGCCGCTGCTGATCAGTACCTGCAAACAAATGGTGACTGTTAAATAATGATTTGCCAGTAACAACTTCCAGGCCCCAACTTTTTATTAAGTCAATTCCCGTCTCAACCGCTGAAATATCTGTAACCCTAGCAGTAGCGATTACTGCCACTTTGTCACCAGGCTTTAACTTGTTAGGGATATGGGTCATGCGTCTAAATATAAGCAAACGCTAAAACGTTATTTAATAAAAAAGCCACATGGTTACTACCAGTGGCTTTCATAAATATCAAAATTCCAGTTTGTATTATTGCAACTACTCCGAAGTGGTTACACCTAAATTTGCCAGAACCAGATCTGAAATATCATCTTGCTCGGTAGCATAAAGTAAGATCGGGACTCCACCGGCATCGTTACTAAAAACATGGGTATAACCATTCTCCTTGGCAACTTTATCAATGGAGCTTTGTATTTTGTCATACGCAGGTCTAAGTAATTCGACCTGTTTTTGCTGAAGTGACTTCTCCGCCTCCTGTTGGAATTTCTGAATATTGGTTTGAAGTGTCTGAAGTTCTGTTTGTTTGTCATTTCTAACTACAGGAGTCAAGCTTTCCTGGGTTTCCATGAAGGTTTTATATTTATCTTCGAACTCTTTCATCTTGGATTGCAATTGGGTTCCAAGCTGCTCCTCATGTGACTTGAGGTCAGACTCGATTTGCTTTGCTTCAGGTAGTTTACTTAGTATATAGTCAACATTAGTATACCCGATTTTTAGTGTAGCGTCCTGTGCGGCTAATGAAAAAGCCGTCAGACAACAAATACTGGTAGCTAAAATTAAATTACGGAAATTCATCGTTGTATTTTTTAATGGTTTCAATCTTGGTTTAACATTACAGCCTAATTCGTGGGGCTGGTTTCCACCCCTAACTTGGCTAGTACTAAATCAGAAATATCATTATCCTTAGTGGCAAAAAGCAGCACTCCATGTGCAAAAACATGACTGAATCCCTGCTCCTGGGCCACTTCCTTGATACCTCCGTCAATTTTCTCATAAACAGGCGCTAACAGCTGTATCTGTTTATTCTGCATGGATTTTTCAGCCTCCGAAGCAAACTTTTGAATGGAATCCTGAAGAGCCTGCAGTTCTGTTTGAACGTCAGTTCTAACCACGTCGGTCATGGTTGCCTGTCCGTCAACAAATGACTGGTATTTTCTTTCAAATTCTTCTTGTTTTGACCTGAGTTGTGCACCCAATTGATCGCGGTGTGTTTTCAAATCAGATTCTATCTGTTTTGCTTCAGGCAGCTTACTTAGGATATAGTCCGTATTGGTATAACCTATTTTAAGCGTTTGCGCCTGGGTAGATAGTACTCCCATTACCATCAGGGCCAGGGAGAGAAAAATAGCGTTCGTTTTCATGTTTTTATTGTTAATAGATTCTATTCAACTACGTCGGACTTATCGCCTAGCCCCAACTCATCAAGTACGAAGTCTGTATAGTCATGTACCGGGTTAGAGTAAATGATGGCATAATCGCCCGATTTATCAAACACCAGCTCCAATCGTTTATCTTTCGCAATTTTTTCCACCGCATCAAATAATTGATCCTGAACTGGCTTTAGCAGCTCCTTTTTCTTCAAAAAGAACAAACCTTCATAGCCAAACACCTTTCTGTGATATGCCTTGGTAGTTTCTTCATTTTCTTTAATCGCCGCCATGCGTTCTTCTTTCATCTCTTCCGTCAACAGTACTTCTTCCGCCTGATAAGCGTCGTACATACTTTGAACTTCAACTCTCATGGCAGCAATTTCCTCCTGCCATTGCTTTGATACTTTATCAAGTTCCTGCTGTACTTCATCATATTCAGGCATTTTCTGTAGAATATAACTTGCATCGATATACCCCCATTTCTGGGCATAAACCCACTGCGACAACAGCAAGACAACAACTATTATACCAAGTTTCTTCATAAGTCTATCGAATAGGTTGTCCGATGGAGAAATGGAACTGCGCTCCACTGCGGTCATTTTGGCCTGGAACTGTATCAAATCCATAAGCCCAGTCAATGCCAATCAGACCGAATGCCGGCATAAATATTCTAGCCCCAACCCCAACGGATCTAAATAAACTAAACGGATCGTAGTCGTCGAAAGTATAAAAGTTATTTCCGGCTTCCGCGAAAGTCAGCGCGTAAATGGTTGCACTGGGGTTCAGTGAGACCGGATACCTCAATTCCACCACATATTTGGTAAATGCCACCCCACCGTCTACTTCATTGTCACCTAATAATCTTCCATCTATATCATATCTTGGGGGAGTCAGGGCCTGGTTTTCGTATCCTCTGAGCCCGATTTGATCAGTACCAATAATCCCAAAACTTTGATTACCCAAACCATCACCCCCCAGGAAGAACCGTTCAAATGGTGCGATTCCGGTAGTATTCGGATTGTATGCTCCCAAAAATCCAAGGTGCGCCCGGGCATTTATAACCAGATCGCCGGCTAATCGGGTAAAAAATGAGGCATCGAACATCACCTTATTGTATTCTACCCACTTGTACTTGACCTCATTCGGTGCTGTTTCATAGTCGATATCCCTCCAGTTTGAATAGGGAGGCGTAAGGTCTACGCTTAATGAAAGGGATGATCCTTCCCTTGGGAACATTGGATTATCGATGCTGTTTCGGGCGATGGTGGTATTGAAAACGATACTGTTCGCGTCACCAGTGGCAAATCCCAGTCTACTGATAGAGAAATCAGTAAGCTCATATTTTTGAAAGCGTAATGAATTGGAAAGGGTGAAAAAGTCATCCGGCCACCTTACACGCCGGCCCAGCCCCACAGTAGCACTGGTCAGTTTTAGCTTACCAAAGGTTTCAGCGGTGAAGATATTAACGTTTCGTTGAATGGCCTGACTTAGACTTACTGTCAGACTGTTTGGTTTTTTACCTCCAAGCCAGGGTTCTGAGAAAGTAAGGCTGTAATTTTGGAATTGTTTTCCATTGGCCTGTATTCTCAGTGCTAGCCGCTGCCCATCACCTACAGGAAGGGGGCGCCAATTCTCCAGGTGCGGAATATTTCTTAACGAAAAATTATTGAAGATCAATCCCACAGTTCCTACAAAACCAAAGTTTCCACCCCATCCTCCGGATAGTTCGATTTGGTCGCTGGGTTTCTCTACCAGAGTGTATTCAATATCAACGGTTCCCGCCGCTGGATTGGGTATAGGATTTAGCCCAATCTGTTCAGGATCGAAATACCCCATTTGTGAAAGTTCCCTTTGAGTCCGGATCAGCAGTGAACGATTGAACTTTTGCCCCGGCAGGGTTCGTATTTCACGTCTTATTACATGGTCGCTGGTCCTGTCGTTCCCCTTAATTATTACTTTACTAATGGTAGCCTGGGCCCCTTCATAAACCCGCATCTCCACATCTATTGAGTCCCCGTCTATTCGTACTTCTACTGGATTAACATTAAAAAATAAGTATCCATCGTCCATATAAAGCGAACTGACGTCAGCACCATTGGGATTGAAATTTAATCTTTCATTCACCTTTTCCATGTCATATGGATCGCCCTTCTGAATACCCAGTACTGCAGATAAGGTCTGGTCATCGTATACATAGTTCCCAACCCAGTTAACATTTCTGAAATAGTACCTCTTTCCCTCCTCAACATTTACTACCACATCTACATTTTCGTCGTCGTATCGATAAACCGAATCACTTTGGACATTTGCATCGCGGTAACCCCGGGTATTATAGTGGGAAATCAGGCTTTCCTTGTCAACTTCGTACTCTGACCGGACAAACTTTGAACTATTAAAAAAGTTGAGTTTTACATGATCATTAATATACTGCTTAACTTGCTGATTACTAACTTCATGTGATGAATCCGCCATCTGTTTGAGTGTACTGGGGCTGAGTGCAAACAAGCGTCTGGCCCAATCCTCCAGCAGGTTAAACCTGATATGTTCATTGGTGGATTTCATTTTGCTCTTAAGCTTGGAGTCTGCAATGTTTTCATTGCCGTTTATATATATTTTGTTGATATGTACTTTACTCTTTCTGTCCACATCAATAAGCAGGCTAACGCTGTTCCTTAGAATGGTATCTTGCTGCTGTTCTACAGTAACTTCAGTATTCAGGAACCCTTTTTCCACAAAGTGACGGCGAACCCCTCTCTCGGTATTTTTCACCAGGGCATCAGTAACTACTTTTCCCCTGATGGGATCGATGAGATCGTCCAATTCACCCTGTTGGGTCTTGTTTATCCCTGAAAACTGCACCGTTCTTAATCTTGGCCGTTCTTTTACCTCCAGATTTAAATATGCTTTACCATCCTCAACCCTGGTAAGGAAGATTTTAACGTCTTCAATAATTCCTTGGGCATAAAGTTTCTTCAGGCCGTTGGTAATATCGTCTCCCGGGATACTTATCCTGTCCCCTATTTTTAACCCTGAAAGTGAAATTAATGCATTGTTGTCCAGAAACTCGGTACCTGAAACTTCGATTTCTGCCAATTCATACTCCTGTGGATTTGAATAACTTACAGATATCTGAGGTTCGTCTCCCAGTTTTACCCCAATCTGGGCGTTGGCCAATACACCCAACATCATACAAATAACTACTAGTAACCTACGCCTCATGGATAATTCAGGAATTTACTTGCTCACTTATCTTGCCAAAGCGTCGCTCACGTGATTGATAAGCCATTAGAGCCTGATACAGGTGTTCTTTTCGGAAATCCGGCCACAACACCTCTGTTATATATAGCTCGGTATATGCTATTTGCCACAATAGAAAATTGCTAATCCTCATTTCGCCGCTGGTTCTGATCAGTAGTTCAGGATCTGGTATTCCGTTGGTCTCAAGACCCTCGGCTATCATTTGTTCGGTGATATCTGACTCCTCGAGTAATCCTTGTTTGGCTTTAGCTATCAATTTCTTCACAGCTTGAACCAATTCCCACCTGCCACTGTAACTTAATGCCAGTGTTAACTGCATTCGGTTGTTGTGCCGGGTATTCTCCATGGCTTCTTTTAACTCTTTCTGGCAGGCACGCGGAAGGTTCTGCAGATCACCGATGGCGGATAATTTCACCTCATTTTTTTGGAGGGTATCCAACTCTTTCCTAAGAGAAGATACCAACAACCGCATCAGACCGTCCACTTCAAGTTTCGGACGTTTCCAGTTTTCCGTAGAAAACGCATAAAGCGTTAGATATTCAACACCTAACTCAGCACACCCCTCAGTTACATCTTTAACCGATTTGATAGCGCTTTGGTGCCCAAAAATTCTCTCTGCGCCTTTCTTTTTAGCCCATCGTCCGTTGCCGTCCATTATTACAGCAACATGGCGGGGTAAATTGTTCAGGTCAAGGTTTTCCCTCATTTCAAAAAAATGGTGCTGAAATCAATGCGCAAGGTACAAAATTGGTTACTCTTAAAGAATTTTAATGCTATTCTTTAACAATATTTAACAGGAAGGATTAATAAGAATTAAAGGGGCAGGGAATGGAATAGAAGGTATAACTGACCGATATACCGGCAAAATAATACCAGTCATTGTCTAATTCATTCCCGTACCTGGGTTGTAGTTTGTTCGGGTTTGGCACACCTGATAATTTGTCCAGACCATCATAGAAGGTTTTCCTCGCGCCAAATTCGAACTCCAGGTTCCATTGTTTGGTCAACCTGTACTTTACTCCTACTCCAAATGGTATCACCGGCTGAATTCGACGGTAATCTTCCTCACTGTTTTTATTCGAAGTGGCAGATAATCCACCACCTATGAAAAAGTAAGGGGAAAAATTGATGATTGAATTGCGTTCCTTATAATCAAGGAAATTGTATTCAATGACGGCTGAGGCCTCATAGTTCGTTCTAAAAAAGCTAAAGTCTCTCTTTTCGGCAAAAGGGTCGATGGGGTTGGTTTCGTCATCTCCAGATATCCCACCTATTAAACCAGTACCTCGTACGCTAACTACGTTACTTAGATTATACCTGATGAAAAGTTGACCTGCGAGCCCTAACTCACCCAGTTCCATCCCCCGGGTGACATCCCCTGTGGCATACATAGTACCCAATCCGCCACCAATTTCCAGACCCTGGGCGTTGGCGTTGAAACTAGTAATACCAATGACCGCAGCAAACAAAAGCCTTTTGAGCCAGTTGATTATCTTAACTTCCTTCACTTACCTGAACTTCGCTCTCTTAAATCTACTATTTGGAATAACATAACTGACCTGGAACCCGGTCATGATATAGATATCTTTGTCGGAATGATTCCCTCTGATATTATCGATGGCATCCCTGCCATAGCCTGCGATGGTGGTATATGTATTACCGTCAAATGTTGAAATATAGCTTTCCATTCTATTTGGTATTACCCCTGTTTGACGGGTTTCACCAGATTCTACTGCGGTTACTTCTCTGGATCGGTCAGACAGTGCCCTGGCAAGATCGCTCGATAAAGAACCCAGATCCACATAATCTCCGGAAACATCATCAATATAGTCGAAAAACAAATGTCTGTACCCCGCTTCAAAGGCCAGGTCCCACCGTTCATCCAGTTTAAAACGCAAACCAAGTCCAAATGGTATAGCAAGTTGTACTTTTTTGTATGAGTTTCCCTCGGTCATTAACGGCGGCAACGCAACCCAATCGCCGGCCTCCGGAAACGGCGCATTGCCATTGTTTACATCTTGGTCGGGTACCTGTGCTTTGGGATTGTGATGAAACACTGCAACTCCTGCGAATATATATGGAACTACAGATTTCCTGGATCGATAGGTGGCTAAATTCTGTGCAAAGTCAAATACGCCTACTACAGACAATTCTTTAATGTCATTCCTGAATTGGAGGTTTCGCACATACCTGTAACGGGCCAGATCATCTGCCGGATCGGCAGATTCATAGTCATCACCCTTGATCCGGCCCCAGTTTAAACTCACCCGGGTAGAAAACTTTGGGCCCAAACGCCTGGTGAAAAATAGGCCGAACCCCGGCCTGGTTAAGGCAAGGTCCGTGCTGGAGAAGTCTTTTTTCGGGGCAATGTCCCCAAAATAATTCATGGCATTCACACTAACGCCAAAAGTCGAATACTTCTTGTTAATACTATAAATTGAGCCCCGTGGACTCTTTGACTTAGAACTGAAGCGCTGGGCAAACAGATGCTGAGAAAGAAACAATAACAGTAGCAAAAAAACACCAGCAAAATGTCTGCTCATGAAATTACTGATCGCAAAGACTAAAAATGGTACAAAACAAAGTTAGACAATAGATTTAATAATAAAAATTAAAATCCTCATAGCTAATTACGTGCGTCATAGCCCCAGTTTAGCTTCATTCTTAAGGTATCCAGAAAATTGTACCCATCTAATTTTACTAATTTAGCCTGAAAATCTTCTTTACTAACAGCCATTTGTACCGAAGCGTCCACAGTGTAAGACCGGGTGTCAAGCGATACCAGAAAGTTTTTACTCCGTCCTTCTATCTCAAAGGAAATTACACTATTGTCTGAAACTACTATTGGCCTTACGGTTAAATTATGGGGGCTAACGGGTGTCACGATAAAGTTGTTTGATTGTGGAAGTACCACCGGTCCTCCACAACTCAGTGAGTAGCCAGTTGATCCGGTTGGTGTGGATACAATAAGTCCATCGGCCCAATAGCTGTTAAGATATTCGCCATCTATGTAAGCATGAACGGTAATCATTGCGGATGTGTCCTTCTTAAGGATGGTAAAATCGTTTAATCCAAAGTTCTTTCCATTAAATATATCGCGGTCGGAATGCACTTTTACCAGTGACCTGTATTCGTATGAGAATTCATTCTGATAGAGGGCCTCTACCGCCTGTGGGATCATTTCTTTGGAAATAGTTGCCAGGAAACCTAATCTCCCGGTGTTGATTGCAACAATCGGCAGTTCAAGCGGTCCCACATATGAAACGGTTTCCAGCAAGGTCCCATCACCTCCAACGCTTAACACAAAGTCCACTGTTTCCAGTTCGGACTTACCATTGAAGCTTTCTATTCCTGCCAGGTCGAAATCAATTTCTTTTAGGCTTCTTATAAAACTACTGGAAACCAGGATATCCGATCCTTTAGCCCGAATGCACTGAATCAACTGTTGCACATAGTGCCTGGATTTGTTATCTATTTTCCTACCGTGGATGGCGATTTTCATATTATCAGGAGTACTCACTATATGTCCAGATACTTGAACAGAATGTCCAGCCGTTCCTTATCGGTTGATTCCATCTTGCTATCTTCAAATTTTGCGATGATCTTATAATCGAACCTTTCTAAAGTAGCAATTATAGAGCTAAGGTCGGTACTGTTTATCTTCAGGGTAAGCTTAATCATACTTGCATCCAGTAAATCATTATTCACTATACTACTCAGTATCTTGGCTCCTTCAGATTCAACTAAACGACTTATTTCAGATAATGAATAGTCAATTTGCTTAAGGCTCAGTATTACAATACCCCCGGGACTTTGCACTGCAGCCGACTGGGCAAAGGCGACTACCGTATCTTTTATAGATATTACCCCTAAAAATGTGTCGTTTTCATCTAGCACGGCTACCAACTGTCCCCCCTGATCCGAGACAATTTTAAGCACATCATAAAAATGCTGATTTTCATTAACTATACTGGATTTACCCTGTAATTTGTACTCGGAGACAGTCTTCGTGTTATCGTTGTCTTCCAAAATCAGCTCCTCCGAAATCAATCCACAGTAAGCACCATTCTCTATTACAGGAAGCTGACTAATCCTGAGTTCCTCCATCCATGAAGTAGCCTTGGTAGCTGGATCGCCCTTTTTCAGAGGAGGGATCATATGATTAATTAACTCACGCGCGATCATAATTCAGCAAATATTCCTCAATTAAATCATTGAACTTATCGGGATGTTCCATCATAGGTGCATGGCAGCATTTATCTATAAACCTCAGGGTAGAATTTGGAATCAACCGGTTGAATTCATGTGCTACCATTGGCGGGGTGATGGTATCATTAAGCCCCCATATTAACAAAGTTGGTGCTTTTATATTAGGAATTTCGGCTGCCATATTGTTCCGTTGAGCGGATTTGGCTATAGCTACAATTCTCATGGCCTTGGGAATACTTTTGGTAGTTTCAAAGACCTCATCTACGTAGTCCTTGGATATAGTCGCCGGGTCGTAAAAAGTATATTCCACACGTTCCTTGATATATTGATAATCCCCTCGTTTTGGAAAGGAGCCTCCCATGGAATTCTCAAACAGCCCAGAACTGCCGGTAAGAATTAGCCTGTTTACATTGTCAGGATTGTTCAGTGTATACATCAAAGCCAAGTGCCCACCCAGGGAATTGCCCATTACGGTAATCCTGTCAAGCTGTTGAGACGCGACAAATTCCTCAATAAATTCCACCAGTCCTTCCAGTCCCGCTTGCTTTAGTGGCATCTCGTTAATAGGAAGCAGCGGTATCAGAACCCGGTACCTATCTTTGAATCTATTTACCACACCATTCCAGTTGCTCAATGCTCCAAATAGTCCGTGAAGCAATAGAAGCAC
>BQJT01000083.1 GCA_021604845.1 Cyclobacteriaceae bacterium | reverse complement strand
CCGTATTCGGATATATCCCCATAAACCACTTCTCCGACATGAAATTTGTTGGCATTTTTACCTAAAGATTCAACGGTTCCGGCTAATTCCATTCCCGGCACCCTGTTTTTTGGTTTGAATAGCCCGAACATCAATCTGTAGAGATAAGGTTTTCCTCTTATCATACTCCAGTCGTAATCGTTTATCGCCGTGGCATGTACTTTGATCAAGACCTGGTTTTCTCCTGGAACTGGCTTAGCAATATCTTTGATTTGCAGCATTTCGGGAGGTCCGTACTCAGTGCTTACTACAGCCTTCATTAATTGGTCTTCCATTAACCGGTCTTTTGCTCCAAAATCATTTTAATGGCTTTTAAGTCTTTATTATTAGCCTTGCGCATCATAAACGCCATAATCGGCGCAAATACTTTTGAAAACCCGGCTGGTTTACCTGTATTACGCAATGTCATTTTTGTGCTGGATTCACTAACTGCCGACCAGGTATAGGTAGTTTCCATGGGAAATGGTCCTTCTGCTGTGCGCATTACAAGTTTAGAATGGGGAATTAATTCGACTATTTCATAGGTATAAGCTAGTTCCCTTCCCAGAAATTTTGCTCTAAAGTCAATTTTAGATCCCAGTTGTAAAGGTTTGGAGGTTTGCCATTCAGCGGATTTGATATTAACATACCATTTTGGAGCATTGTCGGGATTGACTGCATACTCCGCCACCTTATCCAGTGGCTTATTGATCAATATTTCGGTTTGAACATCTACCATAGTTATGTCCTGAATGTCAATGGCTTCATTTTTTTTCAGCTGCCGATTTTGCAATTTCATAAGACTTCTTAGCCCAGAGGCACAATTCGGATTTACTGTCCAAAATATCCGCCGGTACTTCCCAATATGGCATTCCCTTTTTCTTTGAACCTGAATGATAAGGTGTCATTCCTTTAGAAATATAATCTTGTTCATTGGTTGAATCTACCTTTAACCGAAATGAGTCATTGCCAACCATGCCAAACATTAACCCTTCTTTGAAGAATCCCAATCCACCGAACATTTTCTTGATCTCAATTTCGCCAAACCCTGAGAGCTGATCTTTTAAGTAATTCAAATAGTCTTCACTCACTGCCATGTTTCAATTATTTTTGTAATTGTTACTTACTCTTAGCCTGTTCATGCCGGCTGTAAAATTCGTTTTACCTTTTCTTGCAATAGTGGAATTACAGATTCCCTGAACCAGTTATTTTTCTTCTGCCAAATGTTATTACGCGGTGATGGATGTGGAAGGGGTAAATAGTCTGGTAAATATTCGTTATAGTTCTTAACTACTTCAGTTAGCGTTCTTTTCGGGTTCTTACCTAAATAGTAATCCTGAGCAAATCTCCCAATCAAAAGAGTTAGATTTACTTGGTTCATCGATTTCAACAATCGTTCATGCCAGAGAACAGCACATTCTGGCCTGGGCGGCAAATCACCTGATTTTCCAGTGCCCGGATAGCAAAAC
Source organism: Cyclobacteriaceae bacterium (assembly GCA_021604845.1). Taxonomy (GTDB): domain Bacteria; phylum Bacteroidota; class Bacteroidia; order Cytophagales; family Cyclobacteriaceae; genus SZUA-3. The sequence continues at coordinate 18,127 of BQJT01000083.1, read as the reverse complement.
CCCATGGGTACCAGGGCAATTAGGTTATCATCATAAAACGTTTTTCTACTAACACTCAGCCACCTTCTTAGATTATCGCCGCTGGCATCATCCCAGGGTGTGCCAGAAATTTGAACCTTTCGCCCTGGTGCTTGCCCAATGATCACTATTTTGGAAGCTTTACTTGCCTGAATTATCGGTTTAGGATCGTTGGGCAAATAATCTTTGCAAACAGTGCAACTTCTAATTTCTGATAGCAATTTATCCACCTTATAACAATATTAACAGCTGCTGCTTTTCATTCAAAAGTTCTTGTTACGTAGCTACTTATACGGATTGCCTCAAATTTATGCCATCTAAGAGCTGGTAATTTTATTCTGGTAAGGCAAAAGTAACCATCCCGGATTTGGTGTGGTTAAAGTCTTCCCCTATACTCACTGCGATACTTACATACTGCCTGCCGTCAATTTCGTACACCGCAGGGTTTGCCAGCCCATTGCCTGGAAGCTGTGTTTCCCAAAGCAACGCACCGTTTTCTTTGTCGAATGCCCTGAACTTACTATCTATGGTAGCTGCAATAAATACCAGTCCACCGGCAGTTACCACTGGTCCGCCATAGTTTTCAATACCTGTTGGCGGATCCCCGGGTTGCTGATACCTGAGATCATTGCCCAGAGGAATTTTCCAAAGATAATCCCCGGTATTGAGGTCGATGGCACTCAATGTTCCCCAGGGCGGATTAATTATGGGGCGGTTAAGGGAATCCAGTAGATATCCGTGCGCGGTGGTGTTCAGGGTAACGGTAGTAGTATCTTGATCTTTTTCCGGATTCTCAAAAACCTGTGATTTTCCTGTTTCAGAAAGAAAAGCCAGAATAGCTTCTTCATAACCGTCCAGCAGCGTAGTAAAGGAGGGCATGATACTTGACCCCATGCTGATAATATCGAGTATTTCCTGACTGGTACGCTGTTGACCAATGTCGGTTAAATCCGGATTCACCCCAATACCTTTTTTCTCATCTCCGTGACAGGTGGCACAATGGGTTAAATAGAATTTTTTTCCGGTTTGGTACAAGGTTTTTCTGCCTTCGGCCATGGATCTGCTAACTTTTTCCATCTTACCTACCTCGGGCGATTCATTGGAATTGATGAATAATACTCCCTTTTCAACATCATACGCGCCACCACCCCATTCTGCACCTCCCCGGGATCCTGGTATTAAAAGGGTTCCTTCATGGTTAGTAGGTGTAAAGATACCTTCGTGCCATAATTCATTGATTATACGTTTGTTATACTCGTATGATTCATTGGATAATTTAAATATGTCTTGTTCAGTAATAGCTTGCCTGGCAAAGGGCTTGGGTTTTAACGGAAATGGTTGTGTAGGCCAGGCTTGTTCACCTGGAATCTTTGAGGAAGGTACAGCCCGCTCTTCAACAGGAAGCACTGGCGTGCCTGTATCACGATCAAGTACAAATAAAAAGCCCATTTTGGTAGGTTGAGCCACGGCATCAATTGATTTGCCGTTTTGTTTGATAGTCACCAGGTTCGGTGCTGTGGGCAGGTCATAATCCCAGATATCATGGTGTACGGTTTGATAATGCCATTTGTATGCTCCGGTAGCAGCGTTCAGTGCTATCAGGCAATTGCCAAATAGGTTTGATCCCAGTCTGTCGGCACCATAGTAATCATAGGTCGGGGATCCGGTAGGCACATATACTATACCACGATCCAGATCCAAACTCATTCCCGCCCAGTTGTTGGCGCCTCCTGCATATTGATAGGCTTCTTCCGGCCAGCTGTCATACCCGAACTCACCAGGCTGTGGTATGGTATGAAAAGTCCATGCCAGCTCACCTGATCGAACATTGTAGGCCCGTACATAACCTGGCGCGGCTCCGGAGCTTTCCGATACTGCGCAGCCCAAAATGATCAGGTCCTGATAAATGATACCCGGAGTACTTAGTTTAACATCCCCAGGCTCCGTTCGTCCTTCCTGTGGTATGTCAAGATTTATCTTGCCATAATACCCAAATTCATCATCTGCTTTTCCGGTGATGGCATCGACGCTATACAGACGGTTCCCTGCAGTAACAAATATCCGTTGTTCACCATTTCCTTCCCAATAAGTTACTCCTCTAAGTACTCCACCGCCTCGTTTTCCTTCAAGAGGGTCGAAAGACCATAATTCCTTTCCGGAACTAGCATCAATGGCATACAATTGCCTCCAGGCCGAAGTAAGAAACATAACTCCGTCCACAACAATTGGATTGCATTCATATTTCCAGAACTTGAAATCCTCGGGCTCATCCTCCGGATAGAATGACCAGGCAACCTCAATTTCCTGAACATTCTCCTTGTTAATCTGATCAAGGGCACTGTAGTTATTGGCTTCAGGGCCACCTTTGTATACTTCCCAGGATTCATAGGATATGTTTCTTGAGTTGCAACCATTTATTACGGTAAGCAGCACTGCTGCAAACAAGGTTATTTTTGCTAAATGTCTTAAAAAATCTATTGCCATTGAGTTTATTGAATCAAGCACGCAAGATAAGAAGTTTTGTTTCACGAATGCTTCTGAAGCGGATTTCGGGATTGTTTGACAAGTTTATCCGCATAAAGTAAAGGATTGGTTCATATTCCGTGAATAGAATATCTCAAATAAGCAACGCCTTTAAATATTTGTCAAATTTTAAGGCTATTTAATAGTAACTTTTCATTTCAAACTGAGCGCAAATTTCGTAAGTTTAGCTTGGATAGGGCTGTTTATTTCAAAGAACTACTTTAATAGTGAACGATATTCTTAAATTTTGTATTTGTTTTTGCTTGCTGTTGCCAACAATCATGGTTGTTTCTGCACAAGTGGATGATCCCAGACAAAAGCATTACCAGAGAAATGTAAGGCCTATTTTGATGGAGCATTGTTACCCCTGTCACAATGGAGAGGACAAGAAAGCTGGTATTGATTTTGACAACTATTTCTTTATCAGCTCTATAGTAAGGAATGGTGAACTTTTTACCAAAATAATAGAACAGGTGGAGAATCGCACCATGCCCCCTGAGATGAGGCCCCGCCTGACCCAAATGGAAGTCGATACCGTGGCCCATTACCTGGACAGTTATTTACAGGCCGCATTAGCAGAAAAGGACCCCGGTTTGATTCCACCCAGACGCTTAAGCAACCAGGAGTATAAGTACGTAGTGCAGGACCTGTTAAACCTGAAAGTGGATGTAGATTCACTTTTCCCATCAGATCCTTCAGGGGGAGCCGGGTTCGATAATCATGCCGCAGTACTATACATGTCACCACTGCTTATTGAAAGGTATTTCGAAACCGCTGATGGATTACTCGAACAATTATATGCCGATCCTACTGCCTGGCGAAACCTGGTGCCTAAGTACAGGCCGAGTATATGGACCAGCCTACGAAATTTATGGTATCGGGTATTCTATGACCAGGATGTTTCAATGGAAAGGCCTCTTAACAAGGCTTCGGAGACCCTCATTCCCTTTGCAACCCTGGCATACAGGGGATTTATTGGTTTGGAGGATAAGGCAAGCTTGCTAAAGTTTTTTGAGCAAACTTATATCAAATTGGCTGATCGTCAGGACCGCTACGATGCCAGTATCAAGGAGACCATGAAATTAATTATGATGTCGCATAATTTCTTATACCGCATAGAGGGCGATCCGGAAGTTGAAGTACCCTATGAAATTAGCAACATTGAACTGGCTAGTCGATTATCGTTCTTCCTTTGGTCCAGTATCCCTGACCAGGAATTATTGAATGCCGCATACAGGGAGGACCTGCATGATTCGCTGGTTCTTGAAAGAGAGGTAAACCGCATGTTGCAAAGCCCTAAAGCGAAAAGATTTGGAGAGCAGTTTGCGCTGCAATGGCTGGAGTTGAAAAAGCTTCGAGATCCGGCTTTCCAGGTGGACCCGGAAATTTTCCCCGAATACAATACCGCACTCAGTGAATCGATGCTAAAGGAAGTGGAGTTGTTCTTTAATCATGTGTTACTGGAGAGCAACAACCTGCTTGAATTGATTGACAGTGATTATAGTTTCTTAAATGAACAACTAGCCGATCACTATGATATTCAGGGTATAGAGGGGCCGGATATGAGAATGGTATCATTTGCTTCCCACCAGCGTGGGGGTATCCTGGGAATGGCCGGTGTATTAACCGCTACCTCACTTCCTAATCGAACCAGCCCGGTATTAAGAGGTAAATGGGTTTTGGAGCAGGTATTGGGTACGCCGCCACCGCCGCCGCCGCCGGATGTTCCCGAGTTAGAAGTAAGTCATGACTCCAGCGAATCGGTAGAAACTTTAAGGGTTGTACTTGAAAGGCACCGGGAAGACCCATCGTGTAGTGGATGTCATCAGGCTATGGATCCTATCGGCCTTGGGCTGGAGAATTTTGATGCCATAGGACGCTGGCGGACTGCATATGGCAAACTACCTATTGACCCTTCCGGTATAATGGACACCGGAGAAACTTTTGAAGGACCAGCAGATTTGCGTAAAGTACTGGTTGGGAAACGCGCTTTGTTTGCCAAGAACTTCAGTGAGAAAATGCTTTCATTCGCTTTGGGCCGTTCCCTTGAATTCAAAGATTCTCCAACCGTTAAACAACTGCAGGAGCTATTATTAACCTCGGATTTTAACAGTAAAAAGTTTATTTTAGAAATAGCGAAAAGTTACCCGTTCAGGTACAAAAAAAGTGATAATAAAGATGTTCCGACCAAGCGATTGGCCGGATAACTCGCAAACGTAGAACGTATAGATAATACCATTATGGATAAGAAATGGATGATTCCCAGGAGAAGAATGTTGAAAGGCATGGGCGCTTGCATTGCGTTGCCATTTCTGGAAGCTATGGTGCCGTCCAGTGTTCTGGCTAACCCAAAAATATCTTCACCTAAGCGGGCGGTATTCTTGTTCTCTCCAAATGGAGTTTGTCCTGGCAAGTGGGCACCAAAAGGAATAGGCAGTGACTTCGAATTATCGCCCATACTCCAACCGTTGGCGCCTCATAAACAGGATCTGCTGGTCTTACAGCAATTAATGAATAAAGCTTCTACTCTTGGAGTCGAGGGCCATTATACCAAAACAGGGAATTTCCTGTCGTCGATGGAAGTCGCACGCACCATCGGTGCTAATATTAATGTGGGGGGGCCATCAATTGACCAGCAGATTGCTGCTAAGGTCGGTAGCCAGACCATCATACCGTCACTTGTCTATGGGGTTGACCAAATGAAAAGCGGCGTTTGTACCAGTACTGGAATAACCAGGCTGTATGGGTCTTACATTTCATGGGAGTCGGCCTCCAAGCCTTCTGCCAAGGAGATTAACCCCAGATTTGCTTTTGACCGTATGTTCAGAAATGTAGTACCCAGGGAAAATGCCAAACCGGAAAACCCGCTGAAAGGAAGCATTTTGGATGCAGTAATGGGTGATGCCAATGCCCTTCAAAAAACCTTGGGTATAGCAGATCAGAATAAACTGGAAGAATACCTGGCTTCCATCAGGTCTGTCGAGATGCGTCTTGACAATAAAGAGCAGATGAAAGACTTCGAGTCCGGGATTAGCCCCACGATAAAAGCTGAACTGAAGCGGCTGGATGTTGAAATTGAAGAATACATCGACCTGGAAGCTGGTGTTGATATTACTGAAAAAGTTCGGCTGATGCTGGACATTTTGGCGCTGGGCCTTTGGAGCGATGCCAGCAGGATTGGTACCTTTATGTTTGGCAATGCCGCCAGTAACCGAAATTTTTCATTCGTTGATGGGGTACGGGACAGTTTCCACGCGGTTTCACATCATCAGAATGATGAGCGAAGAATGTTGCAGTATCAACTGATCAATACCTGGCATATGGAGCAATTGGCATACTTTCTGGAAAAATTAAAGTCAATACCGGAGGGGGATGGCAATATGCTGGATCATTCTATGGTGATGTATGGCTCCGGTTTAAGAGATGGAAACCGGCATGCAGAAGAAAACCTGCCCATAATACTGGCAGGAAAAGCCGGCGGTCAAATTAAATCCGGTCGTCATATAGTGTTTGAAGAAGAAACTCCATTGGCTAATTTATATCAAACCATGGCCCAGATAATGGGTGTGGATGCCCATGGATTTGCCGATGGAACCGGGGTGCTGCCGGAAATATACGGATAGCAGCTAGGAGCAACAGTTCGAGCAAACAGAAACGCATCAGAAAAAAGGCAACCTTATTCAGGCAGGCTCAAGGCTAATCTTGCAACCTGCAACCTGTAACTTGCGACCTGCAACCTACAACCTGTAACCTGCAACCTGCAACCTGCAACCTGCAACTAACAACACTGTTCATCTGCTATTTTCAGGGCCTCTGAAATAATCTCCATTCCCTGATCTATTTGTTCCCTGGTTATTATTAAAGGAGGGGCAATGAAAAGGTAATTCCAGCGCACAAAGGTAAACATACCCAGCGCTCTCAGTTTAGCAGAAATTTTATTGGTAACTGCCAATTCACTGGGTTTCGCATTCCATGGGGTAATGGGCTCTTTGGTATCTCTGTTCTTTACCAGCTCAATACAGCCCAGTAATCCGGTATTGCGAAAATCACCTATTGAAGGGTGCAGGGCAGCCAGTGCTGCTACCTTTCCTTCAATATAATCACCCATTTCAGTAGCTCGTTCCAGCAGGTTTTCTTTCTGATAGATATTTAATACTGCCAGTGCGGCTGCACAACTGACCGGATGGGCTGAGTACGTCAATCCAACGGGGATATTTCGCTGATCAAAATAGTTTGCTATTTCTTCTGTAACCATCACCCCTCCCAAAGGGAGGTAACCGGAAGTGAGCCCTTTGGCAATGCACATGATATCTGGTACAACACCATGGTGTTCCACCGCAAACCATTTTCCGGTACGGCCAAATCCACTCATTACCTCATCATCGATTACCAGGATACCGTGCTTCCTGGCAAAATCCGCCACCAGTTTCCAATAGCCAGCAGGAAATTTTATACAGCCAGACGATCCGGATTCGCCCTCCAGCAAAACCGCGGCAAAGTTTTCCGGCCCTTCATATTGTATCACCCTGGCCATGTGCTCAAATGCACTCACCGCACACTCTTCTGCAGTAACGCTGTTCCAGGGGCACCTGTAAAAGTACGGGTTTTCTACATGTATAATATTGGGCACTCCATAACGGTCGACCGCCAGTTTCCTGGGATCACCTCCTGCGGATACCGCACCGTATGTTCCACCATGGTAAGAGCGATACAGCGTTAAGATCTTTGGTCTGCCGGTGACCACCCTGGCTAATTTTATTGCGGATTCAATAGCGTCTGCCCCTGCCAGTGTGAAGAAGGTCCGGTTTAAGTTGCCCGGACTAATTGCTGCAAGTCGCTTTCCCAGCTGCCCCCGGACTTCAGTGGTCATGCCTGGATACACATAACTAACCTGGTTCATTTGTTCAACAACTGCCTTAGTGATCTCCTGTCTGCCATGACCAATATTGACGTTCATTAGTTGTGAACTGAAATCAAGGTAGGATTTGCCTTGATCATCAAACAGGTAAACACCGTTTGCCCGGTTTACATGAATCGGGTTCAGGCCGGCTTGATTACTCCACGAGAATAGAGTATGCCTGAGATTATCACTTTTTTTACTTTCAGTGGGCATTAGGTCAATGCTATTTAATAGTTAATCTACGAACTCCCCTCAATAATGAGCAAATCAATGACACAATATCTTTTGCGATTCGTATTTTAGGCGGGCGGTTCAAAATTTTAGCAGTAATAAAACTTGTTAATAAATGTTAACTGCTGAAATTTTAAACCACTCGATCCGTTGGATCACTATACTAATGAAGCGGTCATGAATAAAACCTACTGGATAATAACTATTGTGCTGTCAATAGCCATAATCATTGCGGGATATTTTATCGGCAATATGCATAAAACCGGTAAAATGTATGACCGCTACGTGCAGGTGAAAGGATTGTCAGAACGGGAAGTGAATGCGGATCTGGCAGTTTGGCCAATACAAATAACCTTAACCGGTAATGATCTGGGAAGTTTAAAGAAAGCCCTGGAATCACAAAATGAGCAGGTTTACCGCTTCTTCATTGATCATGAATTCACCGACAATGAAATCACCAGGGGAACTACCAATATCCAGGATGCCCGTGCCAATATTTATAATTCGAATCAAGGTAACAGCGAGTACCGCTATCTGGCAATTTCGGAACTTACTGTTAGAACCAGCGATATAAAAAAGTTGCAAAAGGCACTTACCGAATCCCTGGATCTGATGTCCCAGGGTATCCTATTGGGTTCGAAGAATTCCTGGAAGCCAATTGAATATATCTATACCGGGCTTAATGACTTAAAGCCATCAATGATTGAAGAAGCAACTACCAATGCCAGGGAAGTTGCGGAAAAATTCGCCAGAGATTCAGGCTCAACTGTAGGTAAAATAAGAGTTGCCCGCCAGGGACTGTTTACCATTACAGACAGGGATCAAAACACACCAGAGATAAAAATAGTCAGAGTAGTTTCAACTATAGACTATCAACTTAAGAATTGAATTGGCGGTTTCATAATACCGAAAGATAATTCTGGTACTTTGAAAGCAAAGAATTAACTTAGCCATTCTGTCAAAGTACATTTACAAAAACTTATATGAAAAAGAAACAACTCCGAAGTCACCAATGGTTCGGTCGTGAAGGTAAGATGGGAATGATTTACCGCTCCTGGATGCGTAACCAGGGAATTCCGGACAATCAATTTGATGGCCGGCCGGTAATAGGAATTTGCAATACCTGGTCTGAATTAACCCCGTGTAATGCGCACTTCAGGGAACTGGCTGAATCAGTAAAAAAAGGAGTTTATGAAGCCGGAGGATTTCCCCTGGAATTCCCCATAACTTCACTGGGAGAAACCATGATGCGTCCTACCGCTATGCTGTTCCGCAACCTGGCCAGTATGGATGCTGAGGAAACAATCCGGGCAAACCCTCTAGATGGAGTGGTGTTGCTTTGTGGTTGTGATAAAACCACTCCCTCTTCATTGATGGGAGCAGCCAGTGTAAACCTGCCTACCATTGTGGTCTCCGGAGGCCCCATGCTAAATGGAAAATATCAGAATACAGATATAGGCTCAGGCACCCACGTTTGGAAATTCAGCGAAGACCTTCGAAGTGGTAAAATGACTCCCAGACAGTTTTCAATGGCTGAAGCATGCATGAGCCGCAGCCGCGGGCATTGTATGACCATGGGAACCGCCTCCACCATGGCCAGTATGATTGAATCACTGGGTATGACATTACCGGGAGGTGCAGCCATACCCGCGGCGGATTCCCGCCGGAAAGTACTGGCACAATTGGCCGGACGTCGTATCGTGGGAATGGTAGAGGAAGATCTAAAGATATCTGATATCATCACCAGAGAGGCAATTGAAAACGCCATAGTGGTTAATGCAGGAATTGGTGGAAGTACCAACCTGGTGATTCACCTGACTGCTATTGCCGGGAGAGTAGGTGTGAAAATAGACCTGGATGATTACGATAAACTGGGTAGTAATGTGCCACTCTTAGTCAACTTGCTTCCTTCAGGTAAGTACTTAATGGAAGATTTTTACTATGCAGGTGGTGTGCCGGTGGTAATCAAAGAACTTCAAGACCTATTGCATATGGACGTTATTACTGCCAACGGTAAAACAATGGCGGAAAATGTATCAGATGCAGAATGTTATAACAAGGATGTAATTGCTACGGTAGCTGATCCCATTCAAGAAGCTGCCGGAATCGCAGTGCTACGAGGTAACCTGGCCGCAAATGGAGCAATCATCAAGCCATCGGCTGCGACCGAAGCTTTGATGGTCCATAAAGGTAAGGCGGTAGTATTTGAAAATATCAATGATTTCTATGCCAAGATCGATAACCCCGATCTTGATATCGATGAGAACAGTATAATGGTTTTAAAGAACGTTGGACCCAAAGGCTATCCCGGCATGGCCGAAGTAGGCAACATGCCCTTGCCAAAGAAATTGCTGGCGAAGGGAGTTGAAGACATGGTTCGTATTTCCGACGGACGTATGAGCGGTACCGCTTATGGCACGGTGGTATTACATGTCAGCCCGGAAGCGGCAGTGGGAGGGAACCTGGCGCTGGTACAGGATGGCGACATAATTGAATTAGATGTGCCTAATCGGAAACTGCAGCTGCATGTGGCTGATGATGAACTGGAGCGACGCCGAAGTCAATACAGTAGGGAAAATGGCAAAGATGCCCGGGGATACGTAAAACTTTATGTGGATCACGTGTTGCAGGCAGATCAGGGAGCAGACATGGACTTTCTGGTGGGAAAATCCGGCAGTTACGTGGCCAAAGACAACCATTAGCCAACCCGGTTGATTTTATAAAACCTAAACTATAGTTATGATGTACAAGATTGTAATTAATTGCCTACTTACAGCAGGTATATTTGCCGTTGCCTGCCAGCCGGCCAGCCAGGAAACCGCCGGATCTGAACCTGAGGCACCGGTATTCGTTGATAATGGAGAATTGGAACTCTCAGATGGATTTAGAGCCACTGTGGTGGTTGACAGTACCTACAAGAACGCCCGACACCTAGTGGTCCATGATAATGGGGATATTTATGTTAAGACCAGGTCAGAAAAGGGGAATGGCGTGTTAGCCCTTCGAGATTCAAACGGGGATGGCAGGGTAGACCAGCGAGCAGAATTCAGTTCCATAGGTGGCACTGGTATGGACATTTATCAAGGTTACCTGTATGCTTCTTCAAAAACGGAAGTATTCCGTTATAAGCTTAAAGAAGGATCATTGTTGCCCGATACTACTGCGGAAGTGATCGTTACCGGGTTCCTGGAGCAAGGCCCGCATTCGGACAAACCTTTTACCTTCGATGATGCTGGAAATATTTACGTAAACGTAGGAGCCCCTTCAAATGCCTGTATGGAACAGTCGCGTACCGCTGGTTCAAAAGGTCAGGATCCCTGCCCTCAACTGGACCGGCAAGCTGGTATTTGGCAATTTAAAGCCGACCAATTGGGTCAGACCCAGGAGGCAGATGGGCACCGGTATTGCACCGGTACCCGTAATTGTGTGGCACTTGACTGGAATCACCAGGCCAATAGTTTATTCGCATTACAACACGGCCGTGACCAGCTTAGCATGTTCTGGCCGGATTATTATGATGACCAGCAAAGTGCGGAATTACCCGCGGAAGAGTTTTTGCAAATCAATGATGGCGACGATTTTGGCTGGCCTTTCTGTTATTACGACGGATTTAAAAATCAAAAGGTGTTAGCCCCTGAGTATGGAGGTAATGGAGAAGAAATAGGGTTGTGTGAAAATAAGAAAGACCCAATAATGGCTTTTCCAGGACACTATGCGCCTAATGATTTGATTTTCTATCAGGGCGATCTGTTTCCTGAAAGATATAAAAACGGAGCTTTCATAACTTTTCACGGGTCCTGGAACCGGGCTCCGGAACCACAGAAAGGCTACCTGGTAGCATTTGTCCCTTTCGCAAATGGAATGCCAAGCGGAGATTGGGAGATATTTGCTGAAGGATTTACCGGCGTGGAAACAGTAGCGGGGCCAGCCGATGCCAAACACCGCCCCATGGGACTCGCTGAAGGACCTGATGGATCTTTATATATAACTGACTCAGTTAAAGGAAAAATATGGCGCATAACTTATAGTAATACTTCAATATAAATTAACACACAATACAACAATGACATTACGATTACTAGTATTGCTTACCGCATTGTTTTCAGCATGTGGTGCAGGACAGAGCCAGCAAGATGAAGCAAAGGAAACCCCTCAATCCATGATTAATCCGGAGCCAGAGCCCTCCGGATCTGCAGTAGTTAATGAAAACGGCAAAAAGATCTACGATCAATACTGTGTGGTTTGTCATATGGCAGACGGGCAGGGCGTACCCAATGCATTTCCACCGCTGACTCAAACAGAATACGTTAATGGCGATGCAGATCGGTTGATCGGGATTGTGCTTAACGGGCTTAGTGGAGAAATTGAGGTGAAGGGTCAGGTCTACAACGGGGTGATGGTAGCCCATAATTTTTTAAATGATCAGGAGGTTGCGGATGTTATCACCTATGTAAGAAGTAGTTTTGGAAATGACGCATCCGCGGTCACCGTAGATCAGGTGGCCGCAATCAGGGCGGCGGCTGAATAATCACAAATGGATAGAATTATGGTGCTGAGGATAATCTGCATTTTTGTTTTGATCTTATTGGCAGCACAGGGTAACGCGCAGGTTGTCCCAGGTAAAGTGCTTGATGCTTCAAATAATCAGCCTTTAGTCGGTGCCAACCTGACGGATTCCACCAGATCTAAAGGGACTGTTACCGATACTTTTGGACGGTTTAATTGGGACCTGGGTAGCAATGGCTCAACTATATTCGTAAATCACCTGGGCTATCAGGAATTAAAGGTGAAAGTAGAAAACCCCGATGGGAGCCTTCGTATTCTTGTTCCGGCCGCAGCACATCAGTTACCTCAGATAGTGGTGACGGCTTCAAACACCTCTGGTCAATTACTTGAGGTGCCTGCGTCGGTGTCATTGATTTCCAAAAACGAAATTGAAAGGGACAATGGAACCAACATTGCCGAACCGTTAAATCGAATTCCAGGCCTGTACATGCATTCAGGAAGCTTGAACACCAACAGGGTGACCATTCGCGGGATTGGTTCACGTTCCTTATTCAGCACCAGCAAAATACGGGCATATCTAAACGACATTCCCTTAACTACCGGCGATGGCGAAACAACCATTGAGGATATCGATCTGGGACTGGTTGAAAGGGTGGAAGTATTAAAGGGTCCTGCATCATCCATATATGGTGCGGGCTTAGGGGGGACCATCAATATGAAAACTTTAAAGGCTCCCTACCATTCTACTGATTTATCCAGTGAGTTAACGGTTGGATCCTATGGCTTAATACGGTCGGTGAATACCATTGAGCATGGCACGGACGAACTCAATATTAAGGTTAACTATAATACCATCCATCAGGACAGTTATAGGGAAAACAACCAATATGATCGCAAAACCGGCAGCATTCTAAGCCAGTTTTATCTGGGGGATAACTCCACATTGACAGTCTGGGGCAGTTGGATAAGTCTGCTTGCTTTCATTCCTTCTTCTCTGGATAGCGCGGCCTTTGCTGAAGACCCCCGGCAGGCAGCATTTACCTGGGTCCAGACCAGGGGATTTGAAGATTACAATAAAGGTCTGGTAGGCGCAAATTTCCAGCACCTGTTTTCGGATCAGTGGGAGCTGAGCGCCAGTTTGTTTGGCAGCTTTAGAAACTCTTATGAACTTCGTCCTTTTAATATATTGGAAGAGGACAACACAGCGCTGGGCAGCAGAGTACGCTTTAGTTTCAGGCCAAAAGTTGAATCCGGGAAACTTACCTGGGTTTTTGGCGCTGAATATTTTAATGAGGAATACCAATGGCAGACCTTTGAAAACAACAACCGTGAACAGGGAAGTATTCTGAGCGATAATGATGAAAGAAGATGGTATTATAACCTGTTTACAGAAGTAAACTGGGCTTTGACCAGCGGGACAATATTCACTGCCGGCATTAATTACAATAATACCAGGTACAACTATCATGATCTAATCATTACTGACGGCGATCAATCGGGTAATTATTCATTCGATGCTCAATGGTCACCCAGAGTGGCAGTGCTCCATAACTTTTCGGATAAATTCTCTGTTTACGGACAGCTAAGTCATGGATTTTCACCACCTACTTTGGCAGAGACACTTACACCAGACGGGTCAATTAACCCGGACATACAACCTGAAACAGGATTCAATCTGGAATTCGGAACCCGGGGTCAGCTGGTAAAAAGCAAGTTAAGTTATGATTTGTCACTTTACTCGATGTATATCGACAACCTGCTGGTAGCCCGGCGTACCGGAGATGATCAGTTTGTGGGAGTAAATGCAGGAAAAACCAGACATCGAGGTATTGATGTTAGTCTTGGGTATGAATTGTTGCCGGAACAAAGTTCTTCGAATTTGTACGGGTGGCTGACTTATGGCTATGCAGACTATTTTTTCAAGGAGTTTGTAGAAGGGGATAACGATTTCTCTGGAAATGAATTGACCGGAACACCTGCTCATAAGCTTAACTGGGGAACAGATTATATTCACAAATCAGGCCTGTACGGAAATATCAATTTTCTGTATGTATCCAGTATGCCTATGCGTGATGACAATTCGATATATTCCGACGCTTATGCCTTACTAAATCTGAAGTTAGGCTATCAAAAGGCAGTTTCCAAAATGGTTAGCTTTAAGGTTTTTGCAGCCGTCAATAATCTTTGGGATGAGTCCTACGCTTCAATGATATCGGTAAATGCGGGCGCTTTTGGGGGAAATGCTCCAAGATATTATTACCCTGGGCTACCCAGGAATTATTATGGAGGTGGGAGTGTCAACATCAAGTTAAAGTAGTGGTCTGATGGCTATGAACCTATTTGTTGCTGAATGGCGTAAAGCCATGTTCATAATGCTCTCAGCTACAATACTCATAGGTTGTGGGCCTGAAGCAGAATCCATCGAGGACATGGCCTCTGCAGAAGATCAGTTTGCCATGCATATCAGGTCTGTTCCGGCCAGGACCCCGGATCAACAGCAACAGGCATTTAAACTTCCTGAAGGATTTAGCATAAAGTTATTCGCGTCGGAACCAGATATAGGTAAACCCATGAATATTAGTTTCGACGGCAGGGGAAGGCTATGGGTTACCCAGTCCAAAGAATATCCTTTTTATGACTCCACAGGTTACGGTGCTGATAAGATCACCATTCTGGAGGATACCGACCACGATGGTAAAGCGGACAAGTTCATCACCTTTGCTGACTCATTGAATATTCCAATTGGCATCGTTCCCGTAACTGATGGAGCTATTGCATTCAGTATACCTTATGTTTATCACCTGGTGGATACCAACGGTGATGACAAAGTGGATCAGCGAAATGTGTTGTTACGCGGTTTTGAATACCAGGATACGCATGGAATGATCAACAATTTTTTCAGGGGTCTGGATGGATGGATCCATGCTGATCATGGGTTCTCAAATTCGTCTAAAGTGGTTGGAACCGATGAGAAACCTCCACTGATGATGAATTCCGGCAATACATTCAGGTTCAGACCGGATGGAAGCGGGCTTGAATTCACTACCACCGGCCGGGTAAATCCATTTGGTTATGCGCTGGACGAATATGGTTATATGTATTCCGTTGACTGCCACTCCAGCCCGATCTATCAACTAATTAGAGGCGCTGACTATCCTCATTTTGGGAAGAAGCCCACCGGTATTGGTTTTGGGCCGGCAATGATGCCTCATAATTACGGATCAACCGCTCTTGCCGGACTGGAATACTATTCTGGCAATCAATTCCCCGATGCCTATCAAAGCAACTTTTACCTGGGTGATGTGGTGAAAAGCAGGGTTTACCGGGCTTCTGTCTCAATGGCTGGCACTACCCCTGTACCAAACTGGGAACCTGACTTTATCATAAGTGACGACCCCTGGTTCCGTCCGGTAGATGTCAAATTAGGCCCGGATGGCGCAATATATGTAGCTGACTTTTATAATCGGATTATTGGACACTACGAGGTGCCCCTGGACCATCCTGGCCGAGACCGGGAAAGAGGGAGAATTTGGCGGATCACTTTCGATGCAAACTGGCAGCAGCACCGGTCCCTGGACTGGCAAAACGCCAATTTAATGGAGCTGATTGATGGTTTGGACCAGCCGGGTCTGACCATACGGATGATGGTGGCGGATCAAATAGTGGATCGATTTAAGCACCAGGCAGCAGGGCCTGTTAAATCCATGCTACAAGGTTCCGGAGTAAGCGCCCACCAGTATTTACATGGATTATGGATACTATATCGGATAGGTGATTTAGACCAGGAGTTGATCAAAACAAGCCTGTTTCATGATAATTCATTAATACGGTTGCATACGCTTAGAATCCTTTTCGAGATGAATGCTCTAAATGGCAGGCAATTAGCACAAGTTGGTAATTTGCTTTCGGATGAGAACCCTCATATTCAACGCGCGGTAGTAATGATTCTTGGTAAATATCCCTCGAATGAACATGTCGAATTACTATTGAGTTTGTATCAGAATATACCAGTAGAGGATACGCATTTTGCTTATGCCGTTAAACAGAGCTTAAGAGATAATTTACGGGTTGAGAGCATACTGGCCGCTGTTTTGAACCAACAATGGGATCAGAAAAAAGCAAACCAACTCTCACGGGCAATGCTGGGAGTGGATGACCATCGAACTGCGAGTTTTATGGTAACTCATCTGGATCAATTTTCCATTGACCACGAGACCACCACCATCATGGTCAGTCATATTGCCAGATTCCTGCCGGAAGCTGATTTGAATTCGTTTGTTAGAAAAATAAGAACCAAAGTGGGTCCGGATACCAAATTGCAGTTGAGCATATTGGAGTCTATCCAAAAAGGTTTCGAGCAACGCGGTTCATTACTGGCCGGCGATAGCAAGGCATGGGCAATTGAATTGGCAGGAACTATTTTAAATGACACCGGGAACAATCAGGAAACTCTGTCAGAGGAAGTACGGAAACAACTTGATGACCAACGGGTTTTTGCCTGTCAAGTGGCCAAAACCTATAAGATAGAATCGCTTTCGAGCCCGTTGAAAGAGTTGATGGAAGGAAACCAGGTAGAACCCCGGGTAAGAAGTCAGGCCGCGGAAGCGCTGCTGGCTATCTCTGGCGGGTACTTTGAAGCAGTGGCTGCCATTGCTGCTGATTCCGCAGAAGTTGAAGCAGTACGCGAGCGTCTATTGTTATCGTTGATTGGTCAGCAAACTGCGAAAGCATGGACTTTGGCAGGGGGTTTATTAGATGATTTCTCGTTTAATGCCCAGAAGAAATTGGTTTCTACTCTTTCAAACAACGCTGCTGGTATTGATGAAATTCTTGATGCAGCGGAATCTCTCAGGATATCACCTAAAATGTTATTGGACCCCAGCATAAAAACCTTGCTAAATACCAATATGACTACCGGGCAGCGCATACGGTTTAACCAAACTACTGAAAGCCTGACCCCGTTTTCGGACGAAATAGAATCCGAAATAAACAGGCGCATAGCGGAGTATCCAAAGACCGGGAAATCTTTTGAACTAGGGGCAAAAGTATTCGAAACTAACTGTGGAATCTGCCATCAGGTAGCGGGTAAAGGGGCTACTATTGGCCCTCAATTGGATGGTATAGGTAATTGGGGCCTTACCGCACTAACTGAAAAAATATTGGATCCCAATCGTAATATTTCCAGGGCATTCGTCAACTACTCTATCACCACCAAGGATGGAGGGGTAAGACAGGGACTATTTCGAAGAGAGGAAGGTAACCTGAAAGTGTTTGCCGATCTTGCCGGTAACGAGTTCTCAATAGCAGCGGATCAGATTGAAAATCAAACCGCCCTGCCTTTTACTTTGATGCCGGATAACTTCTCAACCACAATTTCAGAATCAAACTATTATCACCTGATGAAGTTTCTTTTAGATCAGGAATAATCACTAGTCACATGCTTAGGTTAAAGATTCATATTGTCTTAATGCTTATCACTATGGCTGCAGCCGGTCAGCAACAGAAGACAGTAAAATTTAAAAAGAAGATTATTCACCAGAATTTTATATCGGAAGGGGTTGCGGTTGCAGATGTCAACAAAGATGGATTGTTAGACATCCTGGCAGGCCCCAATTGGTTTGAAGCACCCGGATGGAAGATTCATCAAATTACCCCGCCGGTTGCGTTCGATTTCAGCAAGGAATGGAGTGATTCCTTTTTAAATTTCGCTTCCGATGTTAATGAAGATGGCTGGGTGGATTTAATTGTGTTCGATTTTCCGGGGACAGAAGTTCGTTGGTTTGAAAATCCTAAAAAAAACGGAGTGCTTTGGGCGGGTTTTCTGATTGATAGTACTGCCAGGAATGAATCACCTATGCTGGTAGATATAGACCATGATACCAGACCAGATCTGGTTTTCGGCACCGGAAAGGACCAGCTAACCTGGTTTGAACCTTCCGGTCAGCAAAA
>BQJT01000082.1 GCA_021604845.1 Cyclobacteriaceae bacterium | reverse complement strand
TCAGGGGTGTTATAGTACTGATGAACTAAAAGTATCTTCATCTTTACCCGAATTACTTAAATGCCAGTCCATTTAGCAAACATAAAACTGCCTTTATTCTATTTATTCAGGAATGGGCAGTTGAACCTTAAGATAAAATCGGGTAATCGGAACTTGAATAATCAAGTATAGCCTGAATAGTGGCGTCCGAGGGAGCTTCATAGATCTGATCCAGCTGCTCCTTTACATCAGTTAACTGTACATACTGATCCAATATATCAGTATGAACCAGCATTGCCTGTTCGAAATGCTTAATTTCTATAGTGTTGGTTTCTTTATACAGATAACGTAATATGTCATTGGGGGTAAATGTTTTGATCATAGGCGATATTGTACTTTTTCATTTTCTTTCTCAAGTTGATCAAAGCATACCGCATTCGCCCCAAAGCTGTATTGATACTCACCTGAGTAGCGTCGGCAATTTCCTGGAAACTCATTTCCATATAGTGACGCATTATCAATACTTCCTTTTGTGCCGGGGGTAACTCTTGAATAAGCGCCTTTAGCTTTTCATGGGTATCCCTGACGATCTGCTTTGATTCTATTGATTCTTCAGAAAACTCCATGGTATTAAAGACATTACTGCCGTCCTCCATGATAATGGTAGGATACCGCTTTGCCCTCCTGAAATAATCAATAGCAAGATTATGTGCTATTCGAAGTATCCAGGGAAGAAACTTCCCTTCTTCATTATACTTACCGGATCTAATGGTGTTGATAACCTTAATAAAGGTTTCCTGCATTAAATCCTCTGCAACATAATTGTCTTTTACAATTAAATAGATGGTTGTGAAAACCCTGGACTTATGGCGATTTAACAATTCCGCGAAAGCCTCCTCGTTACCGGTTTTATAAAGTGATATTAACTTACTATCACTTAAAGAATTCTGCATCATTTCATAACCTGTTTAGTAACGTAGAAGTCTATGCCATATTGTTATGTTAGGAAGGTTTAATTTCAAAAAAAGTCAAAACAACTTCAAATCTAGAAAAATCGCAGATAACCTACAATGTTTCAAGACACCGGATACACCGGAGTAAAAATAAATAATGTACAGTTTGAGGTTGCATAACACACAGACTTGTACAATTATCAATCCAAAGGTACCATTAATATAACAAAATATTTTGGTTCTGGATGTCTTTCCTGTTACAGTTGTATGATTTATGGTGATATTGTAAAGTTTTTGATCCCTGTAGTATCTTTGCGGCTATGCCCGCTATCGCCCAAAATCCAGCCATTAATATAGACAAGCTTGATCCTAAGGAATTCATTCTAATTAAAGGAGCAAGGGTAAATAATCTGAAATCGATATCGGTAGCCATTCCAAGAAACAAGCTGGTAGTTATTACAGGCCTATCGGGATCAGGTAAATCATCGCTGGCCTTCGATACTCTTTTTGCCGAAGGACAAAGGATGTACGTTGAAAGCCTGAGTTCTTATGCCAGGCAATTTTTAGGTAGAATGGAAAAGCCGGAGGTCGATTATATAAGAGGTATTTCTCCGGCTATAGCAATTGAACAAAAAGCGAATACACGCAATCCCCGGTCTACCGTGGGTACCAGTACAGAGATATATGATTATCTGAAATTACTTTTTGCGCGTATTGGTAAAACTTACTCACCGGTCAGTGGAGAGTTGGTATCCAGGGATTCAGTATCCAACGTGGTAGATGTAATAAAACAATTACCCGTTGGCAGCCGCTTTATGATAGCTGGCCCTTTGGTTTTACAAAAGGGACGAACCAGCCAGGATGAGCTTAAGATACTTTTACAAAAGGGATATACCCGGCTGATAGTTGATGGGAAATCCGCCTTTATTGAAGCGTTACTTGACCAGGAGGTTATAATAGATCCTGAAAATATCAATGTTTTAGTTGACCGCGGGGTAAAACCCGAGGTGGTACAGGAAGATGATATCTATCGATGGAGCGACTCGGTACAAACAGCTTTCTACGAAGGTCACGGAATCTGTAAACTGATTTTGGATAACCAGCAGGAGCAGGTGTTTTCTGACAGGTTCGAGCGCGATGGTATCACATTCGAACAACCCACCATTAATTTATTCAGTTTCAACAATCCCTATGGCGCCTGTAAAACCTGTGAGGGGTTTGGGAAAGTGCTGGGAATTGATGTAAACCTGGTGGTCCCCAACAAGGACCTTTCGGTTTATGAAGGAGCGGTGGCACCATGGCGTAGTGAGACCATGAAAAAGTGGTTAAAACCATTAATCGAGCACGCTGCTGAATGGGATTTTCCCATTCACAGATTATTCAAGGAACTTACTAATGATCAGGTCAACTTGCTTTGGGAAGGGAAGGCATCTTTTAAAGGCCTGAACAGGTTTTTTAAGTATGTTGAATCCAGGAGTCATAAGATTCAATACAGGGTACTCCTATCGCGCTACCGCGGCCGAACTGTTTGTCCGGATTGCCGCGGAAGCAGGCTTAGGAAGGATGCTGGCTACGTTAAAATAAACGACAGGTCAATTACAGACCTGGTATTAATGTCAGTGGAAGACGTCTGGCCTTTCTTTACAGAGCTAAAGTTGGAACAGCATGAAAAACTGATCGCAAAAAGAATCCTGACAGAAATTTCCAACCGCCTTGAGTATTTGATGAAAGTTGGTTTAGGGTATCTTAATTTAAACCGGCTAACCGCTACCCTGTCCGGAGGAGAATATCAACGCATACGGCTGGCTACTTCATTGGGCAGCGCATTAGTGGGGTCAATGTATATACTTGATGAACCTAGTATAGGTTTACACCCCCGGGACACCGGGCGTCTGATTGAAGTTCTCAAGTCACTGAGAAATCTGGGTAACTCAGTAATAATTGTAGAACACGAGGAGGAAGTAATGCGTCAATCCGACCATATTATTGACATCGGACCAAATGCAGGAAGCCATGGAGGCGAATTGATTTTCTCAGGAACCATTGACCAATTAACTGTTGATGTTGATTCCCACACTGCCAAATATCTCAATGGCCAGGATTTTATACCCGTACCTGTAACCAGAAGAAAGTGGAAGGACAGTTTGTTGCTTGAGGGAGCCCGAGCGCACAATCTTAAAGACATATCCGTCCAATTTCCGTTAGATACATTTACTGTAATAACTGGCGTCAGCGGTTCTGGAAAAAGCACCCTGGTGCGGGAAATTCTTTATCCAGCACTGAGCAGAGCACTGGATATTCACAGTAAAAACCCCGGAGCACACCACCGGCTGACCGGGGATCTTAAAAAAGTTACTCAGGTTGAAATAGTGGATCAGAACCCCATAGGTAAATCATCACGTTCGAATCCTGTTACCTACGTTAAAGCATATGATGGCATTCGTCAGTTATTTGCCGGGCTGCCGTTGTCACGGCAGCGCAAGTACAAACCAGCATTATTTTCATTCAATGTTGAAGGTGGGCGCTGCGAGGAGTGTATGGGTGAAGGCCTGGTGCGGATTGAGATGCAGTTCATGGCGGACATACAACTGGTCTGTGAAAGCTGCAGGGGACAGCGTTTTAAAGAAGAGATTCTTGAAGTTAAGTACAGGGACAAAAATATTTCGGAAGTTTTGGCATTGACCGTAGATGACAGTCTTGAGTTTTTCAGGAAAAATGCCGCTATCGTAAAGAAGTTAAAACCACTACAGAATGTTGGCCTGGGGTACATAACATTGGGGCAATCGTCAAATTCTTTGAGTGGTGGGGAAGCACAGAGAGTTAAACTGGCATCATTTCTGGGGAAAGGAAATGGAGGTTTGCAACAACATACAGTCTTTATATTTGATGAGCCAACTACCGGACTGCATTTTCACGATATTCAAAAGCTATTGACCGCTTTAAACGCTTTAATCGAGCAGGGAAATACCGTAATGGTAATCGAGCACAATTTGGAAGTTATCAAATCAGCAGACTGGGTTATCGACCTGGGGCCGGAAGGAGGCGACAAAGGTGGAAGTCTTTGCTTTAGTGGGACTCCGGAGGCACTGGCTGAGCTGGATAATAATCATACTGCTCGATATTTAAGAACTAAACTGGCCTGATGGCTTTGAATAAATTTAACTAAAGAAAACAAAAAAATGAGAGACCAGATCGTCGCCGGCAACTGGAAAATGAACAAAGATCTTAACCAGGCCACCGCGCTAGTTGAAGAAATACAGTCACTAATGATGAATCCTGTAGAAGCTGACAAAGTAATTGTAGCCCCTCCGTATACCTACCTCGCCCAGACAGCGGCAAAGGCAGCGGAAGTTCCCGGTCTGTTTGTGGCAGGTCAAAACTGCCATCAGGAAATGTCCGGGGCATACACAGGAGAAATATCCGCCACTATATTAAAGTCCCTGGGCGTTGATTATGTGATATTGGGTCATAGTGAAAGAAGAGAGTATTTTGGTGAGTCTAATCAGCTGCTGGCACTGAAAGTGAAAGCAGCCCTGGGCCAGGATTTAATCCCAATTTTTTGCTGCGGGGAACCTTTGTCGATTCGGGAAGCCGGTGAACAACAGAAATATGTTAACCAACAGCTTACAGAAAGTCTTTTTCAATTGGAGGCTGATGATTTACGAAGACTGGTAATCGCTTACGAACCAATATGGGCTATTGGAACCGGGCGGACAGCATCTGCCGAGCAAGCTCAGCAAATGCATGCATCAATCAGGAAACACCTAGCAAGCAAATACGGTGCAGAAGTGGCAAATCACCTCCCCATCCTATATGGGGGCAGTTGCAAACCCTCAAATGCGAAAGAGATCTTTGCCGGTGAAGATGTAGATGGCGGCTTAATTGGTGGAGCGAGTCTGAACGCCAACGATTTTATTGCCATAGCTAATAGTCTGTGAATCGAAACGAAATCCAATGAATGTAATATTGAGCAGTAAATGAGATGGGTTTATACATGTACCGCACTTAGCTTTATCCTGGCATTCATGGGTGTGAGTGATATGGTGTTTGCACAAGGGTTTGATACCTGCCAGCTTTACGGAGTGGTATATGTGACTGAAAACCCCAGAGAAGCGAACTTCAAGATATACATTGAAGAATCTGAAGCGTTCGCTGACCTGGTAGTCTTTCAGGAACAGAATCGTTTGATGGCTGATGAACCAGGCATTTGGTACATGGCCGATTCTCCGGCATTTGCCAATTTCTCTGTTTACATCGAGTCGAACCGGGGTCTTGCAGATTTTGCCATATACTACACTGATATCCTCTCGTTTGCTGGATGTAAAAAATAATGGACTTTGTAGAGATAGATATTAATTGTCAGGGGGAGCTTAAAGATATCCTTACCGCTGAATTAAATCAGCTAGGTTACGAATCTTTTTTGGATACTGATGCCGGATTCAGGGCATACCAGCCTCTGAAGAATCACAATCCAGCCATATTGGGTCAGTTGTTCGAGCGATACGCATTGGACACAAGTTTCAAGTCAAAAAAACTTACCGATCGAAATTGGAATGAGCTTTGGGAAAAAACCTTTGAACCTATAGAAATTGATAATCAATGCCGAATCCGGGCAAGCTTTCATAGATCGAATGCCGATTTTTCTTATGAAATTGTCATTGACCCCAAAATGGCCTTTGGTACCGGGCATCATGAAACCACCAGGCAAGTAATCGAATTTCAACTTGCAATCGATCATTCCGGAAAGTCTGTGATGGACATTGGTTGCGGAACCGGAATTCTGAGCATTATGGCGGAAATGAAAGGTGCTGCTGAGATTTATGCGGTCGACAACGATCCGTACGCAGTTAATAATACCGTGGAGAACATGATACTCAACGGATGTAAAAGAATTAACGTTAAAGAGGGTACCATCAATGATATTCCCCCCAACAAGAGGTGTGATCTAATTGTGGCCAACATTAACAGAAACGTATTGTTGAATGAAATCCACCTTTATAAAGAACACCTGGTACCTGGGGGACAATTAATTCTTAGCGGGTTTTATACCTTTGATTTGCCAGTTATCGTTAAGAAATGTGAGGCAGAATCACTGGAGATTGAAAAACAATCTTCTGAAAACCAATGGGCATGTGTGCTGTTGACTAAAAATAAACTGCAATGAACCGGCGATATCTTCTTTTCTGGGTACTGATTTTTTTGCCTTTTTTCCTGAAAGCACAAAAACCCCAATTTCCTGAGGACCCCATTTTGTTTGGACAGCAGATGTCACAATTACTGAAAGACAGTGGAACTCCACAGCTTGGATTGGATTTTGAAACCGGTTGGAACGGTAAATTCACCCAGCAACAGAAGAATAAATTGATCAATATATTTCAGCTGATGAATGAAAACGGGTTCAAGCTGAATCCTCATATGCAAAATACTGTGCGGATCATTTTTAAAGCCGCCAATCATAGTGATGTCAGTACACAGGCATTCGATAATTTTATTTCTACCCTTCAGACAGCGGTCCAGCAGTTAAAGACTGGTCAGGTAATGGCTTTTTTGGAAACTAGCGATCTGGTACTCGAAAAGCGGTCTCTATTTTATTCAAGTTATAACTCCCTGACGGTCTCTGGCGGTACCATAGATTTCGAATACGGAGCATCATCCGAGGTGGCCACAGTAGAAGCAGCGCTGCCGGAGGAAACTCCGGACCAACCGGAGGAGGTCGAAGAAGACACTGAGTGGTTTAGTGACTGGGAAGCTGAAGACCAGGAGTGGGACGCTGATTGGGAAGAGGATACCGACGCATCGGCAGCAGAAGCCAAGGCGATAATCCTTACTGCGGAAGAGCCTCAAATGCCATTGACGGGCCCAGTGATTCGGGTCAATTCAGCCAACCTGATTTTCGTTACCCGCAATGACTCAGTTTCACTGAAAGGAACCAGTGGTGGGCTGATGACGACCAATGGTACCTTTGTTGGCAAAGGAGGGAGATTTGACTGGGGCAATGTTGGTTTAAACCCCAACGAAGTCTATTGTGATTTGAGCAACTACAACTTCGATGTGACCAAACCATCTATCTCTGCTTCCAGTGCTCAACTAACCTACAAGGGTAAAATTGCGGAACCGGTAAAAGGAGAATTCGAGTATAAAAGCAGCAGCGGGAAAACCAGAAATATTAGTTATCCCAGGTTTGTATCCTACCAGGAAAATGTTGACATCAAAGGTATTTCAGATGAAAAATTAACCTATAAGGGAGGCTTGGGACTTCGGGGAAAACGTTTGTATAGTGCTTCCATGATGGGTGGGCATGCTACCATTGAAATAGCCGGCCAAAAAAATTCGAAACTAAAAGTTGTTTCAAGAAGCTTTCAACTGCAGGATTCAGTGATTCTGGCAAACAGAGCGGGAGTAATGATTTACCATGGCAAGGACTCGATTTATAACCCTGCGGTAAGATTCAGATACGAACCAAGGATTCATCAGGTAACCATATTGAAAGATGACGGCAACTATAAGGATCTGCCGTTTTCATCGTCGTACTTCAAATCGGATTTCACTGCCGATATGATCAAATGGAATATCGATGCGGACAGCTTGGATATCAGTATTCTCAGCGCAAAAAATAAGGTTCCATCCAAGTTCGAATCTCAGGAATACTACAACAACCAAAAGTTTGAATCTTTGGTAGCATTATATGGCTTTAATCCATTATTTATGGCGGTGGGTCATGCCCGTAAAATTAATGCCAGTGAATTTTACGCTACCGATATGGCCAAAAAATTAGATCAGAACCCTGAAAAAATCCAGGGAGCCATGAGAGGTCTGATGAAAGATGGGTTTGTTGACTACAACAGTCAATCCGATTTGGTAAAAATAAAGCGCAAGGGATATCACTATGTCCTTTCCAGGCAGGACCGCAAGGATTACGACAATATACTGATACCATCTGTGTCACCTTCTGCTCCCAATGCTACCCTGAAATTGGGCAGTAATGAGATTGTTATCAGGGGGATAGAAAAGTTCTTTGTCAGCGAATTGCTTGACGTGTACATACGTCCCAGGAAAAAGGAGATTGTAATGCTTGAAAACCGGGACTTCCGGTTTAATGGCCTGATCAATGCCGGTAACTTTCAATTTATTGGAGAGCGGTTTCGCTTCAATTACGACAGTTTCCTTATCAGGCTGCCGAAGATTGATTCCATCACCTTCAATATTGATCTGCCCGGTAGCGAAGCTGGAAAAGATGTGAAACTTGGTATCTCCAACCAGTTACGTGAAACGGCTGGAGTTTTGTATGTAAATAAGCCCAACAACAAGTCAGCGCGCAAAATGTACCCTGAATATCCAATATTTAAGGCCGATGTCGGGGCGGTGGTATATTTTGATGGTGCAGAGATCCTGGACGGAGTTTATGACAAGTCCATATATTTTACTATACCGGCATTTGAGTTGGACAGTGCCAGCAGCAGTGACCCCAATGTGATTAGATTTAAAGGGGTGTTTACGTCAGGAGGAATATTTCCGGATTTTGAGGAAGAGTTGGTTATCATGCCGGATAATAGCCTGGGTTTCGAACACAAGCTTCCCTATGTGGGTTTTAAAACCTATAACGGTACGGGTACTGTTTACAATAAAATCAGCATGGACAAACAGGGATTGCGGTCAAATGGGAAAGTCGATTTCCTTACCAGCACATTGTTCAGTGATGACTTCGTATATTATACCGATTCAGTAACTACCGACGGTGAATCAGCGGAGATTAAGCCACAAACCATTGAAGAGGTATCTTATCCGAAGGCTACTATCAACGACTACAGGATGTTATGGTTCCCCAAGTCGGATAGTATGTTTATTACTTCCAAAGAAGAGCCTTTTCAGATGTATGACAATACCGCTACCCTGGACGGAACATCTTTAATTACCACAAGCGGGTTCTTTGCACATGGTACCCTGTTTACCCGTGGGTCTGAATCTGTCTCTGAAAATTTCCAAATGACGGAGCGTCAGATTGCTGCTAAGGATGCCAATTTCGAAGTAAAATCCTCCGACCCGGATAAACCCTCACTGGTGGCGCAGGGTGTGTCTCTGAATTTTGATCTAAACACCAACCTGGCGGATATCAAGTCTGAACAGGACGGACGATCGGTGCTTGATTTTCCGTTTACCCAGATACGTACTTCAATTGGAGAAGCCAGGTGGGATCTGGAGAAGAAGATTATTTCTATGAATAAACCCGAAGACGTGGATATAGACCAGTCCTATTTCTACACTACCAAATTGGAGATGGACTCGCTGGTGTTCAATGCAAGCGGAGCGGTCTATGATATTGACAAACTGGAAATGCAGGTATCGGGAGTACCCTATATGAATGTTGCGGATGCCAGGATCATCCCTGACAGCAATCGTGTTTTTATCAGAGAAAACGCAGAAATTGAAAAATTCCGGCAGGCAAGAATTATCCTGGATACTATTAACGAGTTCCATAACCTGTATAACGGAAATATTAAGGTCACCGCCAGGCATGCATTCGACGGCGATGCTATTTATCAATACATAAATGCCAACCAGGACACCTTTGAGATCAGTTTTAAAAATTTCCTTTTGGTCAGGGACAAGAAACTTCAGGGCAATCAGATCTTTACGGTTGCTACTGGGGAAATTCGTGAGAATGATAATATTTATATAATGCCAGGTACATTGTATAAGGGAGATGTTACCTTATTTGCCAACCGGCGTATTCTCCAAATGGATGGCTTTATAAAGCTTGATTTAAAAAGCATGCCTGATAATGACTCCTGGCTGGCTCACAGCAGTGACTCGGAAATCCAGGATCTAGCAATAAATGTTAGTGAAGCAGTTTCGGAGACCGGTCAACCGCTCACATCAGGAATTAATATGGATCCGGATACGGGTGAACTTTATGGCACATTCATTGGCGAGAAGAAAAGTACCGGTGACCATGAAGTGTTCAACGCCAGGGGGCTATTCTCATATGATTCAGTAAACACCGAGTATAAAGTTATTGACCCTAACAAGATAAAAGGTAACAGTTACTCAGGAAACATGTACTCCTACAATGATAACACTACCGATATTCGTTTTGAGGGAAAAATTAATCTGTTGTATCCGCAGACCCAGATCAAAACCAGAATGTCAGCCAAGGGAAAAGGAAACCTAAAGGACAAAAGTGTTGCAATGAACACTTTCCAGTCGTATGAGTTTGATATTCCTGCCAAAGCGATGGAGGCCATGGCGCTGAATGTAGGAGATATTATTGCCCGGGTAGGCGCTCCTCCGGCAAATACCGACCAGTCATCATTATTGTATAAACTTGCCGACGCAATTGGAGAGAAAGAGGCACAGGAATACCAACGAAGGTCTACCAGCGAATTCATTTCACTGGCTAGTATTTCCACTGATCTTGCCAGTGCACTAGTACTTTCAAATGTAAATATGAAGTGGTCTTCTGCTTATAATAGCTGGCACAGTGTAGGAAATATCGGAGTGGCCAATATTCTCGATACTGAAATCAACGGCAGGCTGGAAGGCTTTCTGGAGATTAGAAAACTCGAGGGCAATGAAGAATTCCATCTTTTCCTAAAAGCCTCTCCAACCACTTATTATTACTTTGGTTACGTAGAAAACCGACTTTACACCTTTTCCTCCAATGAGCAGTTCAACACTGAGATCAACAAGAACAGCAAACTCTTTAAATCAGGAATAGGCCAGTATGCGTTTGCCGGCACGGACATGGAGTTTGCGCTGGAGTTTGTGGACAGGTTCCGGAAGAATTACCTGGACATCAATGAACCCTACGAGATTAATACATTCGCCCAGGAGGAGATACTGGACGAGGACTTCACAACCTTTGAACAGGAAACCCCTGATGATGAGCAAGATATTGATGATGGTTTTTAATATTACTTATTAATGGCTATTATTAATGTTCTTAACCAACGGAAAGATCGTTTATGAGCTTTGAGATCATTGCTATTGGAGTTGTTCTCGCCTATTTAATTGGTTCACTTCCTTCTGCAGTCTGGCTTGGCCAGGCATATTATGGAATAGATGTCAGAGACTTCGGTAGTGGAAATGCCGGTGCCACCAATACTTTCAGGGTATTGGGAACCAAAGCCGGTATACTGGTAATGGCAATAGATATTTTCAAAGGTTTAACCGCGGTTACCCTGGCAACTGTCTGGATGCAACTTGGGTTTATTTCAGAATCACAAATCGTATTATTTAAGCTTGTATTCGGAATCAGTGCGGTAGTCGGTCATATTTTTCCGATATACGTAGGATTTAAGGGGGGAAAAGGGGTAGCTACTTTACTTGGTATGGTGCTGGGAATAAACCCGCTGGTTGCGGCTATTTGTATCGCGGTTTTTATGATTGTCCTTCTGTTAACAAAATATGTTTCACTGGGGTCCATTCTGGGAACTTTAACTTTCCCGGTAATGCTTATGATTACAGACATAGAACCCAACGATTCAATCCTGGTGATGTTCGGCTTCACTTTCTTTGTAGTAGTGATATTTACTCATAAAAAAAATGTTCACAGAATTTTGAATGGAACGGAAAATAAGGCCAATTTTCCAGCCAAGAAAAATAGCTGATTGAGCATGAGTGAAGTTAAATCCTATATTAGCACTAATCGACAACGTTTTCTGGATGAGTTACTGGAATTCCTAAAGATACCTTCGGTAAGTGCGGACAGTAAATTCAAAAATGATGTGCTCCGCGGGGCCGGATTTTTGGAAAAGGCATTGCAAAATGCCGGGGTAGATCTGGTTGAAGTTTGTCCTACCAAGGGGCACCCAATCGTTTACGCAGAGAAAATAATCGATGGCGAATTGCCAACCGTATTGGTGTACGGGCATTACGATGTTCAACCACCCGACCCATATGAACTCTGGGATTCTCCACCTTTTGAACCTGTTATAAAGGATGAACGAATTTTCGCCCGGGGCTCATGTGACGATAAGGGACAACTTTATATGCACATCAAAGCGCTGGAAATTCTCAATCAACAAGGACCGCTTCCCTGCAACATAAAATTTATCCTTGAAGGAGAAGAAGAAGTTGGATCAGCTAACCTGGAGCGTTTTGTCAAGGAAAATGCAGCACGCCTGAGTTCAGATGTTATCCTGATATCAGATACCGCAATAATCTCTAATGAGTCACCATCCATAACTGTTGGGCTTAGGGGTCTCAGCTATGTTGAAGTTGAGGTGACTGGACCTGATCGTGATTTGCACTCTGGAGTATACGGAGGAGCGGTAGCTAATCCGATAAACATCTTATGCAAGATGGTGGCTTCGCTTATTGATGGTGATGGACGCATAACCATCCCGGGGTTTTATGACAAGGTGCAGGAATTGACTGCGGAAGCCCGTGAAAAACTGGCAGAAGCTCCTTTTGACCCTGAAGAATATAAAGCTTCCATTGGGATCAGGGAGACCCAGGGAGAAAAAGGGTATTCTACTATTGAAAGAACAGGAATTCGACCTACCCTGGACGTAAATGGCATTTGGGGGGGGTACACTGGTGAGGGAGCTAAAACTGTGCTCCCGTCAAAGGCGTACGCCAAGATCTCCATGAGGCTGGTACCTGATCAGGATGACCAGGAAATCACCAGGTTGTTTACCGAGCATTTTATTTCCATAGCCCCGAAATCCGTAGGAGTTAAGGTTACACCTCATCATGGAGGAAAACCTGCAGTTACCCCCACAGATTCTCTGGCGTACAAAGCGGCCAGCAAGGCTTTTGAGCAGGCATGGGGAAAAACTCCAATACCTACTCGTGATGGAGGGAGCATCCCCATCGTAGCTTTATTTGACGAAGTACTAAAAGTGAACACAGTACTTATGGGATTTGGCCTGGATACCGATGCCATTCATTCACCAAATGAAAGTTATGGGGTGTTTAACTATCTTAAAGGTATTGAGACTATTGTGCTCTTCCATCATCAGTTTGCCTCATTGAAGAAGTAACAATAAGTTTTTCTAAGCGTTAAACAATAGATTATATAGCTTAATCAATACTTCATGAGTATGGTAGTGTCAAGGGTTTTATTTCTGTTTTATGCCTTTCTGATCAGTACGATACCAGCGGTCGCGCAAATCCTGCACCCGGCAAACTGGAATCATAAATTTTCCGAAGAAGAGGTAAACATAGGGGACCAGGTCGAATTGATTTTCGAAGCTACCATCGATCCTAAGTGGTATCTTTATTCATCGGATTTTGACCCGGAATTGGGCCCCAAGGTAACTGAATTTAATTTCATACCTCACGCCAGTTACGAACTCATAGGAGGCATTCGTGCTATAAATCCCAGTGAAGGATACGATGAGATCTTCGAAGGCAACTATACCTACTTTAAAGGTAAAGGGGAGTTCCGTCAGACAGTGAGAATTTTGGGGAAGAACCCCTCGATATCCGGGAACTATGACTATCAGGTCTGTAGTGATATTGATGGAAAATGCATTCCATTTGATGAAGAGTTTACATTTCAGGGCCTGAAAGTGCTAGCGAGCGTAAGCAGAGACTCGGCTGGAAGTATGGAATCCCTGCCACCATTGCCATTCGACGAACCGGTAACTGAGCCGGCAGAGGTTAATGGAGGCGGCATCGACACCGCGGGTACCAGTTCGATACAAAGGAGTAGTATATGGACACAAAAAAGCCCAAACACTCCTTACTCCCTGCTGACATTTTTACTGGGAGCATTTTTCGCGGGTTTCCTTGCTTTGCTGACTCCGTGTGTGTACCCAATGATCCCAATGACTGTCACATACTTTACCAACAGTAGTAACAATAGGAGAAGAGGTATTTTCCACGCCATTTTCTACGGTTTCTGCATCATCGTCATTTTCACGCTTCTCGGTACGCTGGTTGCTGTTCTAGGTGGCCCGGAATTCGCCAATTGGGTAGCTACACACTGGCTGCCGAATATGATATTTTTTGTGATGTTCGTTTTTTTTGCTTTATGGTTTCTTGGATTATTTGAAATCAATCTGCCCAGCAGTCTGGTGAATAATGTTGACCGGAAATCAGATTCGGGAGGCCTTCTGGGGGTATTCTTTATGGCATTGACCCTGGTGCTGGTTTCGTTTTCCTGCACCGGTCCTTTTGTAGGCAGCATTTTGATTGCCTCTTCTTCAGGACATGTGCTAATGCCGGTACTTGGCATGCTGGGATTTTCAGCGGCATTCGCGCTTACTTTCGGCGCCTTTGCTATTTTTCCGGAATGGCTTAAAAGCATGCCACGTTCAGGTAGCTGGTTAAATACGGTAAAGGTTTTCCTGGGTTTTATAGAATTGGCATTATCCCTAAAATTCCTGAGCATGGTAGACCAGGTTTACCACTGGGGAATATTGGACCGTGATGTGTTCATAGCAATCTGGGTGGCCATTATGCTGGTACTCACCGCCTATTTACTGGCAATTATCAAATTACCGGGCGATGAAAGTGGACGGAGCATCAGTATACCCAGGTTATTAACCGCTATGGGGGTGCTTGGCTTTACTGTGTATCTAATTCCTGGTTTGTGGGGAGCGCCGCTCAAGCCATTATCCGGCTATCTGCCACCATTAACTTCACAAGACTTTCGTGCTCAGAAATATGCCAATCCGTTAAGCTCGGAAAACTCCATTTGTGATGAACCATTATATGGCGACCTGCTTAAGCTGCCCCATGGATTAAAGGGGTATTTTGACCTGGATCAGGCCATAGAATGTGCTCGCGAACGGAACAAACCGATTTTCATTGATTTTACCGGCCATGGATGCGTAAACTGCCGCGAAATGGAAGCAGTAGTATGGTCAGATCCGGAAGTTCTACAACGACTTAATAACGATTTTATCGTGGTGGCTCTGTATGTAGACGAAAAAAAAGAACTGCCTGAATCTCAATGGTATACCTCAGAATACGATCAGAAGGTAAAAAAGACTATGGGAAAACAAAATGCAGATCTGCAAATCCGCTGGTATGGCAACAATGCACAACCCTTCTATGTCCTACTGGACCCCAATAATCCTCAGCAGCCTTTGGTGAAACCGGTTGCCTACAACAAAAGTATACCGCATTTCATCGACTTTCTCGACGCTGGCCTGGCAGTATATCAAAATAACTCAGTGCCATAGCGTTTGGCTAAAAGTATTTGCCAACGCCTTTTCCGTTGAAATGAACTACTCGAATGTAAGCCTGGCAAAAGTCGCTTTTCTGTTCTTCTCGCTATAAATGATCATCTGATCGTGGGAGATCTGTTCGCATACCTTGGGTTTGGTAATGGTCTTTGTATCCCTGACCTGGAACAGGGGTTCCTTTTTCATTTCGCCCTTACCGTCCAGGGTCACTAATACCACCACAGACTCCTTACCCTTGGTGAAATTGTGAATCCTTTGGTCATTACTTTTCTTGTGAAGATTTTTAGGGTTGTCATTAAATACAAAGAACATCTTTCCCTTCGCTACGGATAATGCGTACGAGGAGTTTCTTCCGCCATCATTTTTGCTTCTTTGCCTTTTGGGAATTCTCCGGGCCCATTGAATGGAACCATTAGGCTGAATATTGATGACAATAATGTCATTATAGTTGTACTGGATCTCCCGATCATCATTCATAAAAGGGTAACCGTAATAACGATATGGATATCTCCAAAATGAATAGGCGTAACTTCTGGCATACAAGGGTGAACCGTAACGGTAGTAATCGTTATAATCCTGCAACTCTTTAACAAAGAATTGTTCAGCTATCAGTACTACTCCCCCGTCCCTGCGGATCTCCAATTGGTTTAGATTGTACCGGGTTAGTTCCCGACCTTTTCCAGCACGCCTTTCAGACATAAAATCTGCCAGGAAACTGGGATCGAACTGTTCGTAATGCTCTTTCTTGATCTCCTGAGTTTTACTGTCAATGATCAGATAGAAAGTACCTTTAACGCTGGTGGTCCCCAAATCGGAATAAAAACCTGCACAAATAATCTCCCCATTTCTGGATATTTCAAATTGCATATCTGTGATGAACTTATCTTTTAAATTCAAAAGATACTCTACATACTCATCCTGTTTATTATAAGCCAATAAGTGATACTCATAGTTCGGCCGTCCCTGTCGTTTAGCCCTCACTTGTCCGCGATAAACAATCCCCAGTAAGTAAGCATTTCCCTGATTGTCAACCTTATATCGCTCAACTTCATAGAGCTTGTCTTTGAAAGGTAACTCAACTTCTTTCGACCACAACGGATTAAGCTTGCTGTCCAGTACTGTAAGTCCGAATTTTTCGCCGGTGTTACCCTGATAGGGTTGGTCGTAATAGATCAAAATCTTACTACTGTCACGAGAAACGTGGTAGTCATAAAAGCCATCGTTGGATCTGGAACGATAATTATAGGAAGCAACTTTTATTGGGTCGCCCTCAGTTTTCAAGTTATTGCGGTCTACCTTTTCCGCAAATAGCAATTTCTGTTTGTCCGTATTGTCGTACTGTGAAGTAAACAGGTATATCTCGCCATTCAGTTGTTCGGCGAATTCCAGGTATTTCCGATCACTTCCCTTGCCCAGCTCAATTTCTTCTGATTTCGCCAGATTGAGATCAAAATCGTACTTCTCGAGATAGAACTTCTGAGGTTCCGCCCGAACCATATAGTACCCGCTTTTATCCTTGCCGATCATATCTTCCAGCGTACCCTTTTTGTTTGACTTAATCTCCGGGCCAATGTATAAATCTCCGTTCTGCAACTTCATTTGGGCAGGCAAGCCAGTTACCAGTATCATCATGCTCAGCACTCCCAATATTCCCTTTTTGCTAAAAATCATAACACATCATATTTCTTTTTTTAAATCTACTACAAAAAATATTCCAATCTCGATTGACTACTCCAGATAAACCTGACTCACTGAAGGATTTCTTACATCCATAATAAATCTTTGTGCATAAGTCTACTTTAGCGGGTCCTTTTTTTTAGATTTGTATAACTTCTATTTTTTGTGTTATGCGTAAACTATTTTGGCTGGCAGGATTAGTGCTGATCTCCTTACTGGCATTCCATTTTTACCCGGGTGAAGGTGAAGAGATTCCAATGGTGAATACTTCACTCATAGAGGAGGTCCAGCCGCCGCCTGATTCTACCCAGGCTGAAGAAGCGACAGCGCCGGCAGTAATTTACGGGATCAATCTTACCCGCAGGCTGGTGATTGAAAACAAGGTGAAGCCCAATGAAAACCTCTCGTCAATTTTAAGCAACTACCAGGTGCCCTTTCAGGAAATTGATCAGCTGGCACGAAAGGCTGAAGGAGTTTTTGATGTAAGAAAAATCAATGCTCATCGAAACTATAAGTTAATCTGTACCGAAGATTCCGTTGCGCAGTTTATGATATATGAACCCAATAAGATTGACTATGTAGTTTTTGATCTGAACGATTCGGTTAATGTATACAAGGGATCAAAAGCTGTAGATACCGTTGAGACTGCAATTACCGGCACTATAACTACCTCTTTGTATGAAGCCATGATCGAAGATGGAGCCAGCCCGCAGCTGGTGGACTACGTGGCGGATATTTTCGGATGGCAACTCGATTTCACCAGATTACAAAAGGGGGATCGCTACAAGATAATTTATCAACAGCAGATGGTAGAGGGTGAACTGGCTGAAGTAGGACCAGTTATTGGTGCGGAATTCATCCATGAGGAAAACCCATTTTACGCGGTAAGATTTAACCAGGGTAATGGACCAGACTACTTCGATGAAAAAGGTCATAGTTTGCGAAAGGCATTTTTGAAATATCCGGTAAAGTTCACCAGGATCAGCTCCAGATATTCAGGAAAGCGTTTCCATCCCGTATTAAAACGTTATAGATCTCATTTGGGTACCGATTACGCAGCTCCCAGGGGAACTCCTATCAGGGCTGCCGGGGATGGTATCGTTACAGAAGCCCGGTATCATAAAGGGAACGGCAACTATGTAAAAATCCGCCATAATGCTACCTATACTACTCAGTACCTGCACATGTCGCGAATTGGAAAAGGTGTCAAATCAGGAGCTAAGGTTACTCAAGGCCAGACTATTGGATACGTTGGCAGTACCGGGCTGGCAAACGGACCGCACCTGTGTTACAGGTTTTGGAAAAACGGAAAACAGGTGGATGCCATGAAAGTCTCACTTCCTCCTTCGGAACCTATTACCATGGAAAACAAAACTTCCTATGACAGCGTTATGATTGATATGATCGACCGGCTTCATCAGATTGAAGCGCAGAAAGATATATACCCGGTGTTGGCAGGAGAGTAGTTTCTCCGGTCCACCTGCAATCCCTTAAAAGTTATGAGATAACCGTGGGTATGAAATACCTTTCAACGATTGTAGTATTTCTACTTCTTTTTCAACCCGTCATTTCACAAAAGGTAGCTCTGGTGCTAAGTGGTGGTGGTGCCAAAGGCCTCGCGCATGTAGGCGTCCTGAAACTCTTAGAGGAAAATGAGATACCCGTGGACTACATTGTAGGCACGTCTATGGGTGGGGTAATTGGCGGATTTTATGCGGCTGGCTACTCTCCGGACGAAATTGAACAACTATTGCTCAGTGATGATTTTCAGGAATGGGTCAATGGCGAGTTAGGAGAAAACTACCAGTTTTACTATTCAAAGTCGGAGGAAAACGCCGGGATATTAAATCTGAAGCTGGAAGTAGACTCTTCCTTAAATATAAACACTAACCTGGTTAATGATATAGCCATTAACTTCGCCCTTGCCGAATTACTGGCCCAGGCTTCTCAAAAATCGAGTTACAATTTTGATAGTTTATTAGTTCCGTATCGCGCGATTGCTGCAGATATCTTTACCCAGCAGACTGTAGTGTTGAAAACTGGCCGACTCAATGAAGCTATCAGGGCTACCTTAAGCGTCCCATTTTTCTTTAGGCCGTTGAGATTTGAAAAAAAGTACCTTTTTGATGGTGGAATTTATAACAATTTCCCGGTCTCCATTGCCAGAGATGAGTTTGCTCCTGATGTAGTTATCGGTGTCAATGTTTCAACCAAGATTTTTGACGAATATCCCTATGATGAAGATCAGGAACTGATCGAGCAGTCACTACTCTCCATGTTATTGGATAAACCTGACCTGAAATCACTATCGAACCAAGACATTTACCTGGCACCAAACGTTAAAAGTTACAGTGCTTTGAATTTTGAGCCGGCGGCAGCCCTGATCGATTCCGGATATACCGAGGCAAGCCGCCACCTTGATGAGATCAGGAGTAAAATCAAGGCAAGGCGTTCCTGCGAAACCATTACCGCCAAGAGAAATGACTTTATCCTGGACTCAGCGCCCTTAATATTCAAAGGGCTGAACTTTGACGAAGATACTGAGTCACAGCGTCGCTATATAGAACATTTTTTCCCGGATAAGAGCTACCTCAATATTCATGATATAAAGACCGGCTATTACAAGATGATCTCAGAAGAGTATTTTCAAGATACATATCCTGGCATTGTATATAGCAAATCTGATAGTGCATATCATTTTGAAATATTGGGAAAGACCGGGAATAATTTCGATCTCGACCTGGGCGGGAATATCAGTACCAGAAGCATCAGTCAGATTTATTTGGGTCTTAATTATAATTATTTTAACCATTACCTTTTTAAACATCGTTTTGGAGTTTACACCGGTCCTTTTTATCAATCCGTATTGCTGGCTTCAAGAATCAGTATACCCACCAGGTCCAGATTATTCTATATCGATCCGGTGTTTGTTTACAACCA